>JBOFSK010000239.1:0-15218 GCA_051651505.1 Aeromonas sp. | reverse complement strand
TGAGCGGCGCCACTGAAACCAAAGCCAAGAACGTGCAGCAGATCCGCAACGTGGCGGAGATCATCCAGCGCACCCGCCCGGATGTGTTCCTGCTCAACGAGTTCGACAACGACGGCAAAGGCGAGAGCACCACCGATTTGAAAGCCTTCAACGACAACTATCTGGCCCACGCCCAGCACGCTGAGGTGACAGCTATCAGCTATCCGGTGATGCAGAACTTCGCCACCAACACCGGCTTGCAAAGTGGCTATGACCTCAATCTCGACGGCAAGATCAGCGCCGATGACGCTTGGGGCTTTGGCAACTATCACGGCCAGTACGCCTTTGCGGTGATGTCCACATACCCTATCGATACCCAGCAGATCCGCACCTTCCAGAACTTCAAGTGGAAGGAGATGCCGGGTGAGCAGAACCCGATTATCGATGACTGCAACAACCCCAAAGCTAAGATCCCGGCCAGCCGTCAGTGTGGCGATGCCTGGTATGATGATGCGGCCTGGCAGCAGTTCCCGCTCTCCTCCAAAAACCACGCCGATGTGCCAGTGCGGATCACAACCGACAAGGGGGAAGAGGTCATTCACTTCTTGATCTCCCACCCGACGCCGCCGATCTTCGGCAATGCTGCCCGCCACAACGTCAAACACAACCGCGCCGAAGTCGCCTTCTGGAACGACTACGTCAAGGGTCTCAACTACATGATCGATGACCAGGGCACCAAGGGTGGCCTGGCCAAAAATGCCAAGTTCGTGATCGCCGGGGATCTCAACGCCGATCCGCTCACCGGCGATGGCGATCTGACCGCCATTAACGCACTGCTGGACAACGCCCTGATGAACCAGGCGCTCACCAATGGCACCCTGATCCCGGTGAGCGAAGGGGGCCCTGAGTGTCTGGCCAAGGGGGTCGACTGCACACGTAACAACACGCGCCCCCATCCGGAGCGGATCACCAGCAGCAGCGGCCTGCAGCTAGATCACCTCATCCCCTCCGCTAATCTCAACGCAGTGAAGAGTGGGGTTTACTGGCCTGCCAGCTTCGAGGCCGGTTATCACCTGGTCTATGATGCCAAGCTCGGCATCGCCAAGGGGGTCAGCTCGGATCACCGTCTGGTCTGGGTCGATGTCACACTCGATTAATCCTGCCCTGACCCCGCTACGGCGGGGTCAGGCATCGAGGCAGGCCGCACGGCTCATGCCTCTACTGTTTGATGTAGTGCCATCCATCCCACACTGATGAATGCCCTGCCGATCACAGAACCGCGGCACTAAATTTGGTAACATTCGCTGCCTTGCCACCCGGATACCCCATGGTCATCAGGGTGGCTCTTCCTCCGCTTTCATTTTTTGAGGACGCTCAGATGGAACTACTGCTGCTTAGCAATGGTAAAGCCAACGAATTTCCTGGCCTGCTTGGCTGGGCCCGTGACCGAGTTCAGCAGCTGCTGGCCCGCAAACAGGTCAAGCATATTCTGCTGATCCCCTACGCGGTGATCCGCAGCGACTGGGATGAACGCGCCAACGATCTGACCGAGAGCCTGGGGGTCATCACCACCAGCATTCACCACTTTGATGATCCGGTAAAAGCCATCAACCAGGCCGATGCCATCTTTATCAGCGGTGGTAACACCTGGCGGCTGAATCAGATGCTCCATGAATATGGCCTTGTCGTGCCCATCCAGCACGCCATTCGCGATCGGGGAGTGCCCTATGTCGGCTGGAGCGCCGGCTGCAACGTGGCGACCCCGAGCATCCGCACCACCAACGATATGCCGGTCTGCAACGCTGCCGTGCTGCCAGCGCTGGGCCTGTTTCCGCTCCAGATCAACCCTCACTATCTGGACGCCAACATCAGCGGCCATATGGGGGAGAGTCGTGATGAACGCCTCGCCGAGTTCTGTGCCATCAACCCGAGCGAATATGTGGTGGCCCTGCGCGAAGCGAGCCTGCTGCAGATCAGTGGCGATACCGTCGAGTACTGGAGTGCCCGCGATCAGGACTTCAAGATCTTCAAACACGGTCAGGAACCGCAAACCTTTATGGACGCCAGCCCCTTGACTGAGCTGACCCCGTTTCAGGGACGTTGAAGCGCCATCTTGGCCCCGACATAACAACGAAAGAGGGATGGCACCAGGCCATCCCTCTTTTTTAGCTTGCTCTTTTAGGTGGTGCCAGTCAGTACTGCTGCCCGCTGATCAGCTGCAAGCAGACAGGTTTCGACCAAGTGACCACCGGCTCATCAGCCACTACATAAACCTCTCGGGCGGCGCGCTAAGCCTGGCGATATATACGGGGTGCAAGTATCCGAGCACCACTGCTATATCAGACGTATTCCATAAAGACCCGGGAAGTGAGCTTGGTGATGAGCTCGTAGGGGATGGTGCCAATCTCGTCAGCCACCCGCTCCACTGGCAGCCCCTCACCCCACAGCACCGCCTCATCACCGGGTTTGTCGCTGGCGCTAGGCCCCAGATCGACCGTGCTCATATCCATAGAGACGCGGCCCACCAAGGGCACAATGCGGCCATTGATCAGCACAGAGGTGCCATTAGGCGCCATGCGCGGATAGCCGTCGCCATAGCCAATGGCAATTACCCCAAGCCGGGTATCCCGCTCTGCCACCCAGTTGGCGCCATAGCCCACCGGCTCGCCCGCCTTGTGATCCCGCACCGCGATCAGTTGTGTTTTGAGGGTCATCACCGGCTGCAAGTCGTAATCGGCCGCCACCGTGTTGGGGAAGGGCGACACGCCATACAGGATGACGCCGGGGCGAACCCAATCACAGTGAGAATCTGGCCAAGCCAGAATGCCAGCCGACTTGGCCCTAGCCCGCTCGCCGGTTAAAGATGCGGTCAGCGTACTGAAGAGATCGATCTGCTCGCGGGTAGTGGGCTGCGCCAGCTCATCGGAGCGGCTGAAGTGGGTCATGATGTTGAACGGCTGCACCACGTTCTGGCACTTGGCAAGACGCTCGATAAAGGCGGGCATCTCATCGGCGCGCACCCCGAGCCGGTGCATGCCTGTGTCGAGCTTGAGCCAGGCCACCACGGGAGCGGGCAGCTCGACCTGCTCCAGCGCTTCAAGCTGCTCCCAGGTGTGGACCGCCGTCTGCAGGTTGTTGGCCGCCAGCACCGGCAGATCATCGGCACAGAAGAAACCTTCTAGCAGCACGATGGGCTTGACCACGGCGCAGGAGCGCAGCATCAGCGCCTCTTCGATCCGGGCCACCGCATAGGCATCTGCATCCACCAGGGTGCGGGCGACCGGCAGCAGTCCGTGGCCATAGGCGTTGGCCTTAACCACTGCGATGATTTTGCAAGCGGGAGCGTGGCGCTTGACCACGGCGAGGTTGTGGCGCAAGGCCGCTGTGTTGATTTGGGCAGTAGCCGCTTTCATGGTTTTCCCTTACGATGGCACAAATGGTCTCCCCCTCATCGGACAGCAGACCGCCACTCACTTATCGTCGTCGAAGGCCGGACCGGCATAATTGTCGAACCGGGAAAACAAGCCCTGACGGGCGGCCAATCCATGGCTGGCAATCGGGTCAGGGCGTCCTTGGCAATCCCTATCCGGACTGCCTTATCCATTACGTATCAGTAGTCGTCATCAAACGCCGGACCGGCGTAGTTGTCAAAGCGGGAGAACTGCCCCTGGAAGGTGAGCCGCACTCTTCCTATCGGGCCATTACGCTGCTTGCCGATGATGATCTCGGCAATGCCCTTGTCAGGGCTGTCATCGTGATAAACCTCATCACGATAGATAAACATGATCAAATCCGCATCCTGCTCGATGGAGCCAGATTCACGCAGATCTGAGTTGACCGGACGCTTGTCAGCCCGCTGCTCCAAACTTCGGTTGAGCTGGGAGAGCGCCACCACCGGGCACTGCAACTCTTTGGCCAACGCCTTGAGGGAGCGAGAGATCTCGCCGATCTCCAAAGTACGGTTATCAGACAGCGCAGGGACTCGCATCAACTGCAGGTAGTCGATCATGATCATCGAGAGGCCGCCGTGCTCACGGGCAATCCGGCGGGCGCGGGAGCGCACATCGGTCGGGGTCAGGCCGGAGGCATCATCGATATACATCTTGCCCTTCTCCAGCAGCAAGCCCATGGTGGAAGAGAGCCGCCCCCAATCCTCATCGTCGAGCTGACCGGTCCGCACCTTGGTCTGATCGATACGCCCGACCGAAGCGAGCATACGCATGATGATCTGCTCAGAGGGCATCTCCAGCGAGAAAATCAATACCGGCTTGTCGGCGGTGAGGGCGGCATGTTCGCACAGGTTCATGGCAAAGGTGGTCTTGCCCATGGAGGGGCGGGCCGCCACGATAATCAAATCCGAGCGCTGCAGACCGGCGGTCATCTTGTCGAGATCGCCATAACCACTCGACACCCCGGTGACGCCGTTATGGGGGGTCTTGAACAGCTCCTCAATCTTGTCGACGGTCTGCTCGAGAATGAGCTTAAGCGGCTGAGGCCCCTCATTGGCGCTGGTGCGCTGCTCGGCAATTTTGAATACCTTGCTCTCGGCCAGATCGAGCAGATCGCCCGAGGTACGCCCCTGCGGCTCGTAGCCGGCTTCGACTATCTCGTTGGCGACCGAGATCATCTCCCGCACGACCGCCCGCTCACGCACTATCTCGGCATACGCATTGATATTGGCGGCACTCGGGGTGTTTTTGGCGATCTCCACCAGATAGGCGAAGCCACCGGACTCCTCCAGCTGCTCGGAGCGTTCCAGCTCCTCCTGCAGGGTAATAAGATCAATGGGGTTGCCCACATTGGCCAGACGAGTCATGGCCTGGAAGATCAACCGGTGCGGACGACTGTAGAAATCCTGGTCAATCACCCGTTCGGCAACCCGATCCCAGGCATCGTTATCCAGCATCAAGCCGCCCAATACGGACTGCTCGGCCTCAAAAGAGTGGGGAGGAACTTTCAGCTGTTGTGTCTTGGCGTCTTTTTTCGCCGTCACTTGCTCTGCCATACACATAAAAACCGCAGCGGGAAGGGGGCGGGAATTTTACAAAATAAAGCCTGACACGGCGAGATCTATCTAGTGCCTTATCCCATCATAAACCGTCAGACCTCGCTCAGCGCCCCCTTGTCGATGCTGATTTTTCTCTGCTTTTTATCCAACTGGCGACGTAATCCGCCGCATTTCACCCAGCTTGGCTCTGTATGGTTAACGCCCTATCCCAGCGATCTCGTTCATGAATAATTCATGCCAATGGTGATATTAATCAATACAGGCTGCGACACATTTAGGGACTGGCAGCCTGCCATGCCCCTTGCTGAGCTTGCCAAAGCGGAGCATGCCCCACCCACAGACGAGAGTGAAAAGAGTCAAAATGAAAAAGATGCTGACCCTGTTTGCCATGATCCTGGCCATTGGCCTGGGGGCACCTCAAGCCGAAGCCAAAAAATTTGGTGGCGGCAAATCCTTTGGTAAAAGTTACAAAACTGCGCCGGCCCAGCCTGCGGCCAAACCAGTCGATAACAAAAACCCGACTCTGGGTGCCCAAGCTGCGCCGAAAAAGAGCGGCATGATGGGCGGTCTGCTGGGTGGCCTGTTAGCCGGTGGTCTGTTTGCCTACCTGCTGGGCAGCGGTGCCTTTGAAGGTTTGCAAGGCATGGATATGCTGCTGATCGCCGCACTGGCGCTGGGTGCCGTGTTCCTGCTGCGCGCCATGCGCCGGAGCAAGGTCGCCACACCCCAGCCGCAGCAGGCAGCCTACGCGGGTTACCAACCACCGCAATCCCCTGCCCCGCAGCAGTTCGAGCAGAACAACAGCGCACCGCAAGCCACCGGCTTTGCTGACAGCGATGTACCGTTCCGCCTGCCGCCCGGTTTTGACATGAACGGCTTTTTGGCCGGAGCCCGCGATCACTATCGCACTCTGCAAGATGCCTGGAACAAGAATGACCTAGAGAAGGTGCGCGAGTACGTTAGCCCAGAGCTGTTTGAACAGCTCAGAACCGAGCGCGCAGAACTGACCGGCGACCAGCACACCGAAGTGATGTACGTCGACACCCAGCTGGTACGCGCCGACTACGGCAGCGACTGGGCTCAGGTGAGCGTACGCTTCAGCGGTCGCTACATGGATCGCCAGGAGCAGGTCGAGGATGATATCAAAGAGGTGTGGCACCTCGAGCGCAATCTGGCCAAAGACAATGCCCCTTGGCATATTGCGGGCATCGAGCAGCTGTAAGACTTAACGCCTATCAGCTTGTCACTACGCAACAGGCGGCCCATGGGCCGCCTGTTTTATTGCTGCCACAGACCCTCTTTCCCAGAGACAGATCCCACAACGCGTCAGCAAACACCATCCTTCGCCGCCTTTATGGCATACTCCCCCGCGATTGATGCCCGAGGAAATAAGTGATGGCCAAATACGAGAAAATTTCCCCTGAGACCCAGCAGGAGGCGATGAAAATTGCCCGTGCGAATCAAAAACCGGGGCAGACCAAAGAGCAGACCCAGTTGATCGCGCAAGGCATTCAGAAGGGCATAGACGAGTACAAGAAACAGATGAAGGCGCGGGCCCGCGAAGCGAGCCGCCAGAAAAAATTGCAGGCCAAAGCCAAGCAGCCACAGGGCGAGCCGCACTCCCAAGAGCAAGACGAGCAGCTCGAACTGGTTGAGATGAGCCATCAGCATCCCCTGCCCTGGATCCTGCTGGTGCTGAGCTGGCTGGGTTTTGCTGCAGCCTGGTTCTGGCTACGCTAAAGCCCAACTGGAAACCTTGCACAAGGTAGCCGAGTGAACACTTGCGGCAAGCATGTCTCATCATCAGCCAAGCGTGATGAGATTCCGCTGTTTTCGCACCCAATATCCCGTTTCAGACGATTTGTTTTCAGGAAAGATGCTATGAATCCCGCTCCGCTCTATCTGCTGGCCCCTTTTGTGCTGTTTATGGTCACCATGCTGCTCTATCGCATTTCGCCGCTGCGAGCCGTGGCCACCAGTGGCGTGCGCTGGTTTATCCTGCCCGCCTTCACCCTGTTCATTCTGCTGATCATCATCAATGGGGCCACCGATCCCGCCCTGCGTAATCCGGCGTTCCACTGGCTGATGCCGGGGCTCGGCTTTGCCTTGTGCCTCTTTCCGGCCCTGCCCAAGGCGCTGGTACCACGCCTCGCGATCAAGGAAGGTGCCTTTGCATCCCTTGGCCTGATGCTGATGAGCTTGGCCATGGTTTACTGATAGCCCGCCCTAGGCGGGCCACATTGGCGCAGATTCCGCGCCACAGTACCGCCTTGCAGGGCGAACACCTCAAGGTCTGCGCTGGGGTCGTGCCAGAAGGTCTGGCACCCAAGGGCATGATAGGTGTGACGGCTTACGCCAGATTGGCCTCCTCCCACCCCTGCTTCTTGCGATAGATCGTCGAGGGGCTGATCTCAAGCAGCGCAGCGGCCTTGGGAATATTGCCATCACAGCTGGCGATAGCCTGCTCAATCACCTCTTTTTCCACCAGCCAGAGCGGACGGATCGGCCCGTTCGCCACCGGATGCAGGTCAGGCACCGAGCTAAGGGGGGTGTCAGCGGCAGGCAAGGGTGCATTACGCCCTGTTAACGGGGGCGGTAAAATATCCTGGCTGACCCACTCTTTGTCGTTCAGCACCACAATATTGCGCACCACATTTTGCAACTCACGGACGTTGCCAGGCCAAGGGTAGTCGAGTAGCACCCGTGCCGTACTGGCATCAAAATCTTTGAAACGCTTGTTCTCTTCTTTGGCGTAACTCTGCAACAAGGTGCGCGCCAACAGCAAAATATCTTCACCCCGCTCGCGCAGGGGCGGCAGACTGAGGGGGATCACATGCAGGCGGTAGTAGAGATCCTCACGGAAACGACCGGCCTTGACCTCCTGCAGCGGGTCCTTGTTAGTGGCACAGATGAAGCGCACGTCGACCGTTTCTAGCTTGCCACTGCCAACCCGCTGCAAGGTGCCAGTCTGGATAAAGCGCAGCAGCTTGCTCTGCAGGTCAAGGTCCATTTCACAGATCTCGTCGAGAAACAGAGTGCCACCATCAGCAAGGCTGGCCGCCCCTTTGCGATCACCTTGGGCTCCGGTGAAGGCGCCCTTTACATGACCGAAGATCTCGCTCTCCATCAAATCATGGGGAATGGCGGCACAATTGAGCGCAATGAAAGGCTGGGTACTGCGAGGACCACACTGGTGGATTGCATCGGCACACACCTCTTTGCCGGTACCGCTCTCACCGGTAATAAAAATGGTCGCCTTGCTCGGTGCCGCACTTTCAATAATGCGATACACCGCCTGCATTGGCATGGAGGCACCGATAAACCCGTAAAAAGAGTGACGTTCAAAGTTCTCCCGATACTGCGCCACCAGCGAACTGAGCTGCTGATGCTTTAAGGCATTACATGCTGTGGCACAGAGCCGTTTGCTATCAAATGGCTTGGTCAAAAAGTCGAAGGCCCCCAGACGCATCGCCTCCACCGCCACATCCACCGAGCCGTGTGCCGTGATCACCACCACAGCACAAGGACGCTGCTGCTCGGTAATCATCTGTAAAATAGCCATGCCTGACATATCAGGCAGCTCCAGATCGAGCAGAACCAAAGACGGCGAATAGCTCTGCAGGTGTGCTAACGCCTGCTGACCACAATCAGCCACTATGACCTCATACCCATCCAGCCGCAGGTACTGTTCATAAACGACAGCCAAACTTCGGGTATCTTCCACCAGTAGAATACGTGGTTTTTTCTCAGCCACTGGACTCATCCTTGTTGTTAATTCTGTTCTCTATGTTGCCTGCATTATGTGCACAAAACCAATGCCAAGACATCGCTGTTATCCCAGGATAAGGGGGCATGCACAGGCAAAAACGGCTCCTTAAGGAGCCGTTTATTTTCATCACAGGGAAGCCATTACTGCTTGGCGTCGTCAGCAGCCGGGGTCTCGATAGCCAGCAACTCAACGTCAAATACCAGCACGGCATTGGCCGGGATGGAACCTGCACCGTGCTCGCCATAGGCCAGCTTGGAAGGCAGGAAGAACTTGAACTTGGACCCAACTGGCATCAACTGCACCCCTTCAGTCCAACCCGGGATCACCTGGTTGAGCGGGAAGGTCGCAGGCTCGCCACGATCGACGGAGCTGTCGAACTTGGTACCATCAGTCAGAGTGCCGGTGTAGTGCACCTTGACGATATCGGTGGCTTTGGGCTTGGCGCCGTCACCCATCTTCTCGACCAGATATTGCAGACCGGATTCAGTGCTCTTCACACCCTCTTTCTTGCCGTTAGCGGCCAGATATTCGTCGCCCTTTTTCAGATTTTCAACGGCATCTTGTTCGGCCTTGGCCTTGGTCAGCTCGTTAATCTTGGCGTCGTAGTCTTGCAGTACTTTCTGGATCTCTTCATCAGTCATCTTGGTTTCTTTGCCCAGACCGTCGGTCACCCCTTTGAGGATCACGGCGTTGTCCAGCTTGATGCCCAGTTCCTGCTGACGCTCCAGGGTGTTAGCAATATAACGACCCATAGAAAGGCCAATGGCGTAGCCAGATTGTTCTTCAAAGCTTTTCGCTTCAGCCTTGGTGGCCTCTGCCGGCTTAGTGGCTTCTGCCGTCACCTCGGCACTGTTGGCCGCAGGCTTCTCATCTTTTTGGCAAGCAGTCAGACCAACGGCAACCGCCGCAGCCAACAGGGACACCTTCAGAAATTTGTTCATCAGTTTCTCCAAACTACAAATACTGCTCTCGGTTTCATCGTGAAATGAGAGGTTTATCGTGACAAGCGCCTTATACTAACGCCGTGATCGCAGGTAACAAAAGCGTGAGACTGTAAAAATGCTAAAAAGTGCCATTTATCTGATAAGCCTCTGTTTAATGCTCAGCGGTTGCGAGCCGCACTCCCCACCTGACCAGCAACTGACACTCGCCAGCACAGGCCTGCTCACCGCCGATCTATCCAGTGATGGCAAGCTGGCTATCGTCTCCAGTATCGAGCAGGGAATTGTGGTCTGGGATCTGGAGCAACAACGCCAGCGCTGGCGCTGGACGCAATCTGATTCTACCGATGACCTGGTGGTCATTGCCCGTTTTTCCGAAGGTAACAGCCATGCTGTTACCGCCACCACCGACACCTTTGCTACCTGGCAGCTTCAGGATGGGCACTCGCAAGGCTACTACTCACTGCCTGAATCCAAGCTGAGGGATATTGCGCTCTCGGCGAACGGGCGCGCCGTGCTGATCGGGCGGGAAGATGGCAAAGCCGAATGGCTAGATACGCAAAGTGGTCGCCGCCTGCAGTTTTTGGGGCACAGCGAACAGATCAATACTGTGGATCTCTCTGCCAATGGCCACTACGCACTGACCGGTGGTAATGACTACAGCGCCTATCTGTGGGATACCCGTAGCGGCCAAGTGGTGTGGCGCTTTAACCACAGTGGCCGGGTGCTACTGGCCAGGCTGGAGCCCAGCGGTCGCTATGCCTTTACCGCAGATAGCCGCCGGGCAAGGATCTGGGATCTGAAAACCGGTCAACAGGTGAGTGAGCTGCAACATGATCAGCGCTTTGAGACCTACACCAACGCCCGCTTTGCCAACCATGGCCAGTGGCTGATCACCGGTGACCCTTCGCGCCAGCTCTCCTTGTGGCAGGTGAACGACGGCACCCTATTGCAGCGCTGGCGGGTATCCGCGACCCCGGGCGTGAAACCACCCAGCGCAGTGGTCTATGGCGTGGCTTTGCGCGACAATAGCCACTTGGTCAGTGCCAGCTCCAGCGGCCTGGCCGAAATCTGGACAATCAAGTAAGGACCCAAAGGCCCATGAGTCAGCAACTTAACGATCGCATCGAAACCCTGGAAACCCGCCTCGCCTATGCGGAGTACACCGTAGAGCAGCTTAATACCGAGGTAACGACCCAGGGCCGTGAGCTCGATCGACTCAAATACCAGATCCAGCTGCTGATCGACAAGCTGCAAAGTGTGCAGCCCAGCCAGATTGCCAGCATGGCCGAAGAAACACCGCCACCACACTACTGAACCGCTGATATCCGTGATGCGCAGACACTGGCAATCGGTGTTGGCAACCCATAAAAAAACCCGCTTTTGCGGGTTTTTTTATCATTGCCATCGCTGTGATCAGTGATGATGGCCCTTGCCACCACAACCGCCACCACCGCAGCAACCGCCATGACCTTTGTCATCATCGTGGTCGTGACCGGCACCACCGCAGCAACCGCCATGACCGTGGTCATGATCGTGATCGTGACCATGATCGTGGCCGCAACCGCCTTCACCATGCACATGACCGTGTGCCAGCTCTTCAGCGGTGGCCGCGCGTACGTCCTGGATCTCGACTTTAAAGCCCAGCGTCACACCTGCCAGCGGATGGTTACCATCTACCTTGACGAAGGTTTCAGAGACTTCAATCACAGTGACCGGACGGTGGCCATCATCGGTCTCGGCCACAAAAGTATCCCCTTCGGAGACTTCCATCCCGTCGAACAGCTCGCCTGGCACTTCTTGTACCAGAGACTCGTCATATTCACCGTAGGCTTGGCTTGGCGCCAGCGTCACTTCAAAGGCGTCACCCACCGCGCGACCTTCCAACTCAGCTTCCAGGCCAGAGACCAGGTAGCGGGTGCCGTGCAGATAAACCAGCGGCTCTTTGCCAACTGTGCTGTCGATGACTTCACCGTGCTCGTCGGTGACTGTGTATTCCAGCGTAACCACGCTCAGAGGAGCTACTTTCATGTCAGGATCCTGCGGATAGAAAAAAACGGGCTCAGAATACCCTAAAAAGTGGGCGGCGCATATGCTATGCCACGCCACAGAGTAACGAAATAACTCTCATTCCCACCAATGAGAGCCATCCTACTCCCGCCCGTTATTATCTTAATTAGGGGCGAAATACCCCGATCACCTGCTCCGCTTCACGGGTCATCTGTTCCACCTGCGCGGGGGTTTGTACCTGGGTATCGCCGCAGGCGACACAGGTCACCTTCTCGACTCCATGCTCCAGATACAGCATCATATTGTCTATCTTGCCGCACGCCGGGCAGTGCGCACCGGCAATAAAGCGCTTTTTACGTCTGGTTTCCATTTTTGTTACCTCCAGGCAGCATCATATCAGGGTTTTTACATGCATAACGCCATCGAGTACCACCATTTTTCCTGCCACGGCCTGCAGGCTGGCAACCGCAAACGGACCCCGGTCGGACAGCTGTTACGAATTACCCAGGGAGCGGCGCTGCTCAGACTGGGCCAACATGAACTGATCCTGCCTGCAGGCAGCGGCTTCTGGCTTTGTGCCGATGCCCTCGCCGCCTTTAGCCCGCTCAAAGGATGTCACTATGATCAGCTGAGCGTCTCCCTGCGGGTCGACCAGCCGCAGCAGGCAGGGTGGCTACACATAACCCCGTTACTCAGTGCCCTGCTCGATAGTTTGGCCCAATGGCAGCGTCCGCAAGAGTGGCAAGGTGCTTATGGCCAGCGACTACAGGTAGTCCTGGATGAGCTGCGCCACTGCACCATTAGCCAACAGGGGGATCATGATCTACAAGCACGTTGGCAAGCACTGGCCAATGGCCAGCCTGATAGCCTGTCACAGTGGGCACAACAGGCCACCCCGCCAATAGCAGGGAACGACCTGCAGCAACAGTGGCAATTGCTGCAAGCACTCCGACTGCTCAAAGGCGGCAGCAAAGAGCATCAGGTAATTAACAAGCTGGGCTATGCCGATGGGATGGCACTGCAAGCTGCCTGTCAGCTGTGGGCAGCAACACCTGATGGTGAGCAACCATAAAAATGCGTGCTATCGGTTCAGTTTTTGGTCTGCCAGTCGCTAACAAGAGAAGGGCGATGCCCTCTCGAATCTTTGATGCTGGCAACCTTAACTGAATTGCCCACGTTTCGACCCACAGGACATCGGCCATGACAAATAAAGCCAACCAATCTCAGGGCATGTTGCTGTTCCATCTGTCAGCAAAACAGTCGTTTGCTATCGGTACCCTCAAGGTAAAGGAGATAGTGCCTTATACCCCACTGACGGCACTGCCCAACTCACACCCGACTGTGCTGGGGGCGGCCAATATGCGCGGCACCACTATTCCGGTCATCGATATGGCGATGGCGGTGGGATATCGCCCCATCAGCAAGGTGGAGATGCCTCGCTGCTTTATCATCATCACCGACTGTCGCCGCACCTTGGTCGGCTTTTTGGTACGCGGCATTGACCGGATCACCGAGTGCAACTGGCGCGACATCGAATCCCCCCCTAAAGCCCTCGGCCAAAATGTGTTTGTAACCGGCGTGACCCGGGTGAATGATCAGCTGATCCAACTGCTGGATGTGGAGCTGATCCTGTCGCGGATCTATCCTGACGATCCCAGCCACCTTTATCCGGTGCTGACCGATGTGCAACGGGAGCGGATAAAGCCAATGCGGATCCTGCTGGTCGATGACTCCTCAGTGGCCCGTCGTCAGCTGATGGCGGCCCTCGACTACATTAATATTCCCTACCGGGTCTGTACCAACGGCAAGGATGCGCTCACCTTGATGCAAGAACAGGCACACCATCAAACCCCCATCGATATCTTGGTGAGCGATATCGAAATGCCGGGGCTCGATGGCTATGAGCTGGCATTCGAGGTACAAAGTGACAGTAACCTGGCCCGAGCCTACATTATCTTGCACACTTCACTGTCGAGCGAAATCAGCGTGGAGCAAGCACTTCAGGTGGGCGCCCACGAGGCACTGACCAAATTTGAAGCTAACGAACTGATCCAGGCCATGTTGCGCGGTGCCGAACATCACGATCGCGTCGTTGCCTGAACCTGAACCAGCGAGCGCCCCTTCTCGCTGGGTTTTAACCCGTCTCAGCCACCGCCGGATCCCCTTTATGCTGACAGAAAGCCACTTTGATGCGCCTTGGTGGGCGCGCAATCCCCACCTGCAAACCATATTACCCAAATGGCTGCGCCGGACACCGGCTCGCTTTGTGGCCGAGCGGTTTGAACTGCAGGATGGGGATTTTGTTGACCTTGCCTGGAGCGGGCCAGTCAGCCTTGATACGCGAGCGCTGATCGTCGTATTTCACGGGCTGGAAGGGAGTATTCACTCCCACTATGCCAAAGGGCTGTTCGCCCACCTGCAGCACGAGGGAAGGGACGCGGTGCTGATGCACTTTCGTGGCTGCAGCGGCGAACCTAATCGCCATCTGCCAGCCTATCACTCCGGCGCCATTGACGACGCGCAAGAGCTGATCGCCGAACTGAGCCAACGCTTTCCTGGCAAACCGCTGATCGCCATCGGTTTTTCACTGGGGGGCAACATGCTGGTCAATCTGCTGGCCCGCGCCTGCCCTGATGCCCTGAAAGCTACCATCGTCGTCTCGGCGCCTCTGCAACTGGCCAGCTGCGCCGAACGGGTCAATCAGGGATTTTCCAAGGTCTATCAAAACTATCTGTTACGCACCATGCGGCGTAACCTGCTCAACAAGATCAGCCATCAGCAGAAAGCCAGTGAACGCTGGCAACCCCGACAAGTAGCGCAGATTGCCACTTTGCGCGATTTCGACGAACAGGTCACCACACCACTGCACGGCTTTCACAGCGCTAGCCACTACTATCAGACCTGCTCCGGTTTGCCCTTGCTGCGCCAGATTTCCATCCCGACCCTTATCATTCATGCTGCCGACGATCCCTTTATGTCTCACGCGGTGATCCCTCATCCCGACCAGCTCTCACCCATGGTTCGCTACGAACTGAGCCAGCGTGGTGGCCATGTCGGCTTTTTACAAGGTACGCCCTGGCGGCCACGCTTTTGGCTGGATGAGCGGATCAGTCGTTGGCTAGATGAGTGTCACGCAGGCACCTAGGGCTAATCAGGACAGTGCATTATGGATACCTGTGACCGCACAAAAAACCGATAAACCGCTTGCGCTTGGGAGTGGCAGATAGACAATAGCGGCATGCTGACTCACCCAACTAACACCATGATCATTCCCTGGCAAGCACTCGATAGCGACACCCTGAATAACCTGATAGAGCACTTTGTACTGCAAGAAGGGACCGAATACGGGGAGCAGGATGTGCCCCTTGAGGCGAAGGTCGCCGCAGTAACAGAACAACTGCAACAAGGTAAAGCCGTTATCGTGTACAGCGAACTGCACGACTCCGTGAACATAGTGATGAAAGAGCGCTTCAGCGAGCCGTCTTGAGCCCCCACCCATCCGGGCTCAAGA
>JBOFSK010000238.1:0-11234 GCA_051651505.1 Aeromonas sp. | reverse complement strand
GGCAATCTCGAGACCGAGTCGAGCAAGTTGCTGCAGATCGTGCTGTTCGGTCAGCCGGAGCTGGATGCCCGGCTGGCCAGGCCTCATCTGCGCCAACTGCGCCAGCGGATTGGCTTCTCCTACGGTTTGCGCCCGCTGCAGCTTGATGAGACCCGCGCCTATCTGGAGCACAGGTTGCAGGTCTCCGGTTATCGCGGCGCCCCGCTGTTTACCGGTCGCGCGATGGCCATGCTATGGCAGGCATCGCGGGGGATCCCGAGACTTATCAATATCCTGGCGCACAAATGCCTGATGTTGGCTTACGGTCGGGGAACACGTCAGATTGACCGCCAGCTGGTGCGCCTCGCTATTCGCGATACTGCCGACGCCCGCTGGGTTACCCCGTGGCGCAGGTGGTTGCTGTTGCTGGGCGCTGCTCTGGCTTATGGCGTTTGGTATGGAGTCTGGTTATGAGCGTGATTAACCAGATGCTCAACGATCTGGATCAGCGCCAGCCAGGATCCGATGGCGCTGCCGTCTATATTGCCCCTGCGCGCCAGCAGGGCTGGTGGATCTTGCTGCTGCCCCTGCTCTGTGGACTGGTGTTGGGGATCCTCGGCTGGCGAACCTGGATCTACTGGCAGCAGGCCCATGTTGTCGCGGCAGCCAGCGAAGTGGTCGGCGCCGACACTGTGGTGCGAGTGGCTGCGCCAGTCCGCCTACCTGAGCCGGTCTATGCCGTGGGCGAACGGTCGTTGCCGCGTCACTATGATATGGCCGATATGGCCGATATGGCCGAGGCAAAGGTGGTTGCAAACCGGGTAGCTGCAGCGAGTGAGCCTGTTGGCGGTGAGCCCTTTGCGACCCTTGCTGAGCTTGATGAACCCGAGCTCACCGATGAAGAGTTACAACCTGAGCTGCACGCCGAACTGGCAGCCGAGCAGCAGGCGATCCCTCGCGCGCCGCACACCGCGAGTGTCTTGACGATCGAGACGGTGGAGCTATCGGCCAAGGAGCTGGCAGCACTGGCGGAGCGTAAAGCGACCGTTGCCATGGCCAAGGGGAACTTGCGAGAGGCGCGGGATAACTACTATCAGGTGTTGGCCCACGACCCCTATCGTCAGGGCGCACGGGAGCAGCTGGCGGGGCTGCTCTACGGCGAAGGGCTGCTGACCGAGGCTGGTCAACTGCTGGAGGAGGGGGTCCGGCTCAACCCGCAACAGGCCGATTTTCGCCTGCTGCTGGCCCGCCTTGCCATCAGTGAGGGGCGCCAGCCGCAGGCTCTTGGCTGGTTAGCCGGTTATCAGCCAGATCTCGCCAGCAATATGGACTATTACGCCACCTGGGCGGGCTTGACCCAGGAGCTGGGCCACAATGGCGATGCGGCAGCGCTCTACGTGAAACTGCTGCATCAGCAGCCGGATCAGGGGCGCTGGTGGCTTGGCCTTGGGGTCGCCGAGGATAGTCAGGGCCACAGCGCGCGGGCGCTGGATGCTTATCGCAACGCCCTGCTGCATGGCAACCTGGGCGAGGCGTCGACCAACTGGCTGGCACAGCGAATTGGCCAATTAACCCCGTGATACACCCTAGGTTCGATTAGCGAAGCGTCATCGGACACCGGCGAGAAGCAACAGACATCGGAGTAGTAATGGCACAACCCAGACTGAAAATGCGCCTCGGCGACCTGCTGGTACAAGAGCTGATCATCTCTGATGATCAGCTACAGCTTGCCCTGCAACAGCAGCATCAGACCGGCCGCAAGCTGGGATCGACCCTGATTGAACTGGGTTTTATCAGCGAGGTGCAGTTACTGCAGTTTTTGGCCCGCCAGCTGGATGTGCCCTTCTTCGATCTCAACAACCTCACCATTGATGCGGCCGCGGTGCCGCTGTTGCCCGAAGTGCAGGCGCGCCGTTATCGGGCGTTGGCGGTCAACCTGACCGATGACCGGGTCACGGTCGCCATGTCGGATCCGGCGGACTTGAGCGCGCTGGATGCCATTGCCGCCTTGCTTCGTCCCCGCGAAATGGTGCTGGCAGTGGCGCGGGAAGGGCAGCTGCTAGAGTATTTCGACCGCCTTTATCGCCGTACCCGCGAGATCGAGAGTTTTGCTGAACAGCTGCAAGAGGAGTATCAGGATACCGGCTTCGAGTTGGGATCCAGTAATCTGGGGGCCAATGACGAGGGGGAGGCGACGGTGGCCAAGCTGCTGCGCTCCCTGTTCGAGGATGCGGTGCAGGTGGGGGCGTCGGATATTCACATCGAGCCGGACGAGAAGGTGCTGCGCATTCGTCAGCGGATCGATGGCATTCTCCACGAAAATATTCTCAACGAGGTGCGCATCGCCCAGGCGTTGGTGCTGCGCCTCAAGCTGGTGGCGGGACTCGACATCTCCGAGAAGCGCTTGCCGCAAGATGGCCGCTTCAACATGAAGGTCCGTGGCCGTGATGTGGATGTGCGGATCTCCACCCTGCCGGTGCAGTATGGCGAGTCGGTGGTGATGCGTCTGCTGGATCAATCCTCCGGTATCCTGTCACTGACCGACAGTGGCATGCCGCCAGATATCCTGACTCGCTTTCGCCGCCAGCTACACCGCCCACACGGCATGATCCTGGTCACCGGCCCGACCGGTAGCGGCAAGACCACCACCCTCTATGGGGCGCTTTCCGAGCTCAATCAGGCCAGCAACAAGATCATTACAGTGGAAGACCCGGTGGAGTACCGCCTCTCCCGCGTTAATCAGGTGCAGGTCAACCCCAAGATCGGCCTCACCTTCTCTCAGGTGCTGCGCTCCACCCTGCGCCAAGACCCGGACATTCTGCTGGTGGGGGAGATGCGGGACAACGAAACGGTAGAGATCGGTTTGCGCGGCGCCATCACCGGTCACCTGGTGCTCACCACCTTGCACACCAACGATGCCATCACCAGTGCCCTGCGTCTTATCGACATGGGGGCGCCGGGATATCTGGTGGCCAGTGCCCTGCGCGCGGTCGTCGCCCAGCGCCTGGTGCGGCGGGTATGTGAGCACTGCGCCGAGGAGAAGGTGCCCGATGAAGGGCAGGCTACCTGGCTCACCGTGCTCGCCGGTGAGACGCCCGGCCAGCACACTTATCACCAGGGCCGTGGTTGCCAGAGCTGCAACTTTACCGGTTACTCTGGCCGGATCGGGGTCTATGAGCTGCTGGAGCTGGATCAGCCGATGATGGATGCCCTGCGCCGCAACGATGCAGAAGGGTTTGCCAAGGCGGCCCGTCAACACCCGCACTATCGGCCGCTGGCCCTGACGGCGCTCGATTATGCCCGCCAGGGGATCACCTCGGTAGACGAGGTGCTGCGACTGGCCGAGGATCTGGGGTAAGCCATGACTCACTTCATCGCCAACACCCACACCTGCGATGGCTGCCATGGCGCTCGCGCCCACGGCGGCGGGTGCCTGTTATGATTTCCTTTGCTTACAAAGGGCGTGACGCTCAGGGTAATGCCACCAGTGGCCTCGTTGAGGCGGCCAGTGAGGTGGCCGCTGCCGAACAGTTGATGCGCCGTGGCGTGATGCCGACCGAGCTTAAACCGGGCAAGGCCAAGTCCGCCGCCATTGACTGGTCACTGCTGCTGGCAGGGAGCGTCAAGCTGGATGAGCTGGTGATCTTCAGCCGCCAGATGTACTCCCTGACCCGGGCCGGGATCCCGATCTTGCGCGCCATCGCCGGATTGGAGGAGAGCTCCCACAGCAAGCCGCTCAAACGGGCGCTCCATGGGCTGGGGGAGGATCTGGGTAACGGTCGGCCCCTGTCGAGCTCGATGCAGGCTCACCCCAAGGTGTTTAATAGCCTGTTTGTCGCCATCATTCATGTGGGCGAGAACACCGGTCAGCTGGAACAGGCCTTCTTGCAGCTGGCCACCTATTTCGAACTGGAATTGGAGACCCGCAAGCGGATCAAGACCGCCATGCGTTACCCCAGTTTCGTGATGATCGCCATCGGTATTGCCATGGTGATCCTCAATATCATGGTGGTCCCGGTCTTTGCCGGCATGTTCGCCAAATTCGGGGTGGCGTTACCACTGGCGACCCGCATCCTGCTCGCTACTTCCCACTTTTTCGTTAACTACTGGTGGCTGTTGCTCGCCATGCTGGCAGGCATGGTGTTTGGCTGGCGCCGCTGGGTGGCGACACCTAAGGGCAAGCTGAGCTGGCACAGATGGCAGCTCAAGTTGCCGATTGTTGGCACCATCATAGAGCGCTCTTTGTTGGCCCGCTTTGCTCGCAGTTTCTCCATGATGTTAAAGGCGGGGGTCCCCCTCAACACAGCGTTAACGCTGGTGGCCGATGCGGTGGATAACGCATACATGGCGGGGCAGGTGCGAGGCATGCGTGCCGGTATCGAACGGGGTGAAAGCCTGCTGCGCACCGCCGGCAGCAGCGGTCTGTTTACCCCACTGGTGATGCAGATGATTGCGGTAGGGGAAGAGACCGGTCAGGTCGATGATTTGCTGCACGAGGCCGCGCAATATTACGAGCGAGAGGTGGATTATGACCTCAAGAGTCTGACCGCCCGCATCGAGCCGATCCTGATCGGGATCGTGGCGGTGATGGTGTTGATCCTGGCGCTCGGCATCTTCACGCCGATGTGGGACATGATGAGTGCGGTGCGTGGCACATAATGAGCGCCGTCAGGGGAGGGTCACCACCCTGCTGGTTTGGGGAGTAACAGGGCGAGATGAGCAGACAGGCGCAACAAGATGACCGCTGGTTAGCCGGGTATCGCTGCATAGCTGCTGGGATCCTGCTGATGGTGATGATAACGATGCTGGTTCGTGTTTATCAGGGCCACCGGACCCAAGCGCAGCGTGTCACGCTAGATCTGTTGGGTATTCAGTTTGCCGAGCGGGTGCAGCGTTTGCACGGACGTTGGCTCGATGAGCGGCGGCCAACCCTGCTATATGCCAGCGGACAGGAGTGGCTGTTTGATGATCGGGGTTGGCCACTGGGGCGGCAGCCGCATCAATCCCCTTCTGAACATTGTCGGCAGCTATGGTGGTCTGTGGTGGGGGATGAGGCCGCAGTAAAGGGAAGGTTACCCCCCTTGCAGTTCTTGGTTCATCCCGATGGCAGCGGCTGCGACATAGGGTGGGATGGTACCTGGCTGGTTTATCAGTTTTCTGACGGGCGAGTCACAAAAAGATTTGAATGAACCCTTGATGTGGCCATGTTCATGATTTTTTTAGATTTACATGCAATAATACGGGCCGTTAAAAAGGAGCGTCAGGATGAAAACAATGACACCCGTCTTGCCGGTGTCGGGCGGGGGCAGACCTGTGGTCGGCTTTTCCCTGATTGAGCTGGTGATCGTTATTGTGATCCTGGGGATCCTGGCAGTGACCGCGCTACCCCGCTTTCTCGATGTGACTGATGAGGCCAAGCAGGCCAGTGTCGAAGGGGTTGCTGGTGGCTTTGCGACGGCGGTCTCTTTGGTGCGCGCCCAGTGGGAAGCGAAGGGGCGAGCCAACCAAGATAACCTCAATAACGCGCTTTATGACGGCAGCCTTTTCTATCTGACCACGCCAACTGACAGCCAGATCGACAAGGGTGACATGTCTCCCGGTTACCCCATGGATACCGCCGCCAGCCGCGTCCCGGACGTGGACCCGGCCAATTTGACCGCAGATCGCTGTCTCAATATTTGGCAGGGGTTACTGCAAAATCCGCCCAAGGCAACCGCCAGCTTCAACACAGTGCGCGAGAGTGGTAATGACCTGAAATTTTATGTCACGGCCAGCCGCAATGGGCTCGATTCGCGCTGCCGCTACTACCTGATCAATAGCCTGAGTAAGGGCCGTGATGGCAAGTATCAGGACCCGCAAGGGAGCACCGATGCATTTATGAGTTTCAGTTACCGTCCGGCATCCGGTCAGGTAACCACCAATATTAATTAACAGAGGAAAGTGAAATGAAAAAACAGGCGGGTTTTACCCTGATCGAACTGGTTATCGTGATTATCATTCTGGGTATTCTGGCAGTCACTGCTGCACCCAAGTTCCTGAATCTGCAGGATGATGCGCGTAAGTCTGCTGCGCAAGGTGTACAGGCTGCGCTGCAGAGTGCTGCCAATCTGGTGTACAGCAAGGCCGCGTTGGAAGGTATTGAAAGTGCTTCTACTGAAGAAGACCTTAATGGCTTGGACAAGGTTCAGGTCATTTTCGGCTACCCCACTGCCGCCACAATATCTCAAGCCGTGACACTGGAAGGCTGGGGTGTTTCTAAAACTGATGACACCACAGTGACATTCGTCCCAGACAATGCGAAAGGGAATAAATGTAATGTGACTTACACTCAGGCTCAGAGTGCAAGCGAGGCATTTAAAGTCGCACTATCTGCCGACTGTCAGTAATTGCGTTATAGCGAGGCTTCGGCCTCGCTTTCTCTTTTCCCTGATGAGCACCTCCATGCCTGCAACCAAGGGCTTTACCCTGATTGAACTGGTACTGGTGATCCTGTTACTCGGGATTCTGGCCGCCTTTGCCGTGCCCAAATGGCTGGGCAAAGGCGGCGTTGAAACTCAAACCGTGCGTGACGAACTGCTGACCCGGCTGCGGCTGGTGCAGACCGTCAATATGCATGAACCCGCCAACCGTTGTACCCAGCTGGTGGTCGCTTCCCCCCGTTTTGCCCACCGGACTTATGCGGCGTGTCCCGCCAGTGATGATTTGGGCAGTGGCTGGACCGATAATTTGCGCACCCGTGGTCGGCTGGTGACCGCCTCTGCCGGTATGTCTATCTCCCTCAATAACAGCAACAACTTCGTACTGCGCTTCGATCAGATGGGCCGCCCGCTGGGCAGCTGTGCAGGAGGATGCCAGTTGCAGATAAGTGATGGCCGCGAGACTAGCCGCATCCAGATCGAACGCGAGGGGTTTATCCATGAGATCCCTTAAGGGCGGTTTCACCCTGATTGAGCTGATCGTCGGCATAGTGCTGCTGGCGGTGGCGCTGACCGGCATTCTTGGGCTCTTGATCAATCAGGCACCGCAGGCGGTGGATCCGGTGCAACAGGTGCGCGCCGCCCAGCTGGCCCAGCGCCTCTCTGGCGAGATATTGCAAAAATCGTTTGATGAAAACTCGGATCATAACGGTGGCCGTTATCGTTGTGGCGAGCAGGTGGCGGGGGTGACCATTCCCGCTTGTTCGACCCGCTATGGCCCGGATGGCGAGCCGGCACCTTATGCCTATAACGATGTGGATGATTTTGACACTGCAGGCCAATGGGTGGATGCCAATACGTTTACCCAGACGGCGGCGGGCGTCAGCAGTGAGGAGTATCGCAACTATCAGCTCAAGATTACGGTCAGTGCCGTCGATTTCAGCGATGGCACCTTCAAGCGTTGCACCGCCCCCTGCTCAGTGGGCAAGCGTATTGAGCTGCAGATCAAGCTGCCGGATGGCAGCGTGCTCGACTTCGCCTTCTATCGGGGGAACTACTGATGGATCGTTCCGCTGTTGGGTGTTGCCTGCCTGCCCAAATGCCTGCTCCTGTCGCCACTTCCGACGTCCGATTCCGGCTACCGGCCAATCGAACCTACCGTAAACCTCGGGGTAACAGGGGTTTTACCTTGGTCGAGCTGGTGATAGTGATCCTGCTGCTCGGCATCATGGCGACCTTTAGCAGCCAGTTTATCGGGATCGGCACCCAGATTTATGGTGATGCCAGCGGCCGTGAGCAGCTGATGAGCGATGCCCGCTTTGCCATGGAGCGGCTTAACCGCGAACTGCGCGATGCGGTGCCAGGATCCGAGCGGATTGAGACCCTTGATGGTGCCTGGGTGGACGCGGGGGCCTGTTTGCGGTTTTGGCCTATCAGTGCCTCCAGTCGCTATCTTGCACTCAATAATGGGATGTCAGGGGATAGTGCCACCCTTGAGCTGGTGATGGCGACTCCCGCCTCTGCGGCTAATCCATTGAGTACGGATGCCACTGCTGTCAGAAAAGATGATCACCTTATCGTGTTCCCGGTGCCGGACAAAAATGCCGGTTCGCTAACCGCGGGCTGCGATTATGGTCGCTGTGTGGCCAGGGTAACAGAGGTGCTGACGCCGGTCTCCGGGGTGCAAACTATTCGTTATGCTCGCAGCGAGCACCTAGCGGGTCTTTCTCCCGGCAGTCGGGTCTACTTTGCCAACCAGCAGGTACGTTACTGTGTGGCAGGGCGCACGATAACCCGTGCCAGTGCCGCTATTGGCGCCCCTTTACCCGCGCAAGGCGTGTTGATGGCTGATTCCCTGCGAATTGGCGCTTTCTATCGGGAAACCACAGCGTTTAACGCGGAAGGGGAGTTTGGCATGCGCTTTGCCTTTGAGCGCAAAGGCGAGTCGGTCACCTTCAACCACAAGATCGGGGTGCTGAATGTCCCGTGACTCGCACTCTGTGGGCCGGATCGGTGGCAGCGCCTTGATGATCGCCCTGTTTGTCATTGTAGTGATGGCGCTGCTGGCTGCCGCCATGGGCCGTTTGCTGGTCGACAGCAGTGAGAAACACACGGTAGAGGTGCGCAGCGCGCGCGCCTTGTTGGCGGCTCAGAGCGGGTTGGAAATCGCGCTTTATCGGCTGTTTCCCAATCGCACCTTGGCGCATCCCGCCCCCTCTGTCGTATGCGATGAAAATAACGCAAGAAGGATCACGCCATTGCCGGATGACTCGGGTTTGGCCGCTTGTTCGGTGGTTGTAAGCTGCAAATTTGAAGCGCTGACTTATCAGGCTGTGGTGACCCATGGTTATCGTATTAAGAGTGAAGGTGTTTGCGGTGTCGCTGATCTCAGCGGAGCCAACCCCGATTTTGCGGTGAGCAGGATCTTAATGGTGGACGCTGCTACTGAGGTGGGGCCATAAATATGACAAGTTTAAACAGTTATGCAGTGATTATTTGTGTGCTGTTATGGTTGGCTTCCACCCACGCAAGCGCAATATCGCTACCAGACCCGCAGCTCATGTTTGCTGATGTGGTCCAGGGCCATGATGCTGGCTTCGAGTCAGCATGTTCGACATTAACCGCCACTAATCAGTCATTAATTAAAGGCGGTGGCAGCCCTGCATTAGCTATTTGTAACATTGGTCAAGATCCAAATAACGGCAACTGTAGCGATGCCCAAGGCAATCGCAAGTTTTGTACTGCACGTGGCAAAGATGCTCAGATTGCCAAACCTGAGCTGCCTGCTTTTCTCTACAGCAACCAAAATACCACCTTAAGCTATAATAACGGTCAGCAGGTGTTACTCGGCGAGAATGGTCAGTCTGAATTTGGCACTATTAATATTGATAGTGCCTCGGTAACATTTTCGGATAAACAAAAGACTTATAAAATTAAAAAGCTAACGCTTTTTAATAACAGCCCAAAGATAGTGCTTGGCCCCGGTGATTACTGGATTGAACAACTTGACGTGAGTGGTGGGCGAATTGAGTTAAGTCAGCCTGGCGTAACCCGCATTTTTGTTAAAAATAATGTCTCCCTGCGGAATCGTTCCTCATTTAATCCACCTCTGCCAGGGGCTTCGTTGCCCGTGGGCTCGTTGCTGTTATATGCATATGCTGATTTGAAGATAGATGGTAATACCAGTTACGGCTATTTCTTTGCTTTTAATAGAATTGAACTAATAAATAATGCACAGGTTAATGGCCGTTTGAGTGCACTTCATATTCGGATTCAAGATTCATATCTGAACGATAAACCGCAGAATATTGTGCCACCATCGACGATTAACCATTATCAGTTACGTTACAGTGGTCAGGCGCTGACCTGTGAGCAGGCTACTGTCGCCATGCTGGCCTGCCAGAATGATGACTGCAGTGTGCGTTATAACGCCGAGGCCAAGGTGAGCCTGTTGCCGGCCACTGGCTGGAGCCGCAATCCGGTGACCATCGCCGCGGGCGGTCAGGCAAACCTGACCCTCTCCCGCTTGAGTAGTGGCAAAATCGCGCTGGGGTTGGCAAGTGCGGCGCCGAGTGCGCCCCTGCGTTGTTATCGGGATGGTGAGTTAGCGAGTGACTGTGCGATTGAGTTTACTGATGCGGCCTTGCGTTTCGATTTTCCTACTTTTTACGCCGGTGAGTCGGCGACAACGACCATCCGGGCCATCAAGTCAGCAAACAGCGGGGCAACCCCTGTTTGTGTTCCTTTGCTGACGGGCAACCAAGCGCTTGTCGTTGGTTATAGCAAGCTGGTGACGGATCCGGCCAGTGTCGCGGCTCCCACTATCAATGGCCATGCACTCGCACCGGACGGCAAAGTGAATGTCTTATTTGATGGTAAGGGGGAGGGGCGACTGACGCTGCAGTATCCGGATGCCGGAGTGCTGCGGCTTGATGCTACTTTCCCGAAAAGTGATTCTAGCGGCACCCTTAAGCTGATCGGCAGTGATGCCGTGGCGGTGATCCCCAAAGGGATCGTGCTGCAAGTTGATACTCAGGTTGGTTGTTCTGGTGGTGATGATAGGGGGTTTGCGGCTTGCCCTGTGTATCAAAAGGCCGGTAAAGATTACTCCCTGCTGAGCGGGGCGGTTAACGCACAAGGGCACGTCACCCCCGGGTTTGCTGCCTCGGATCTGGGGTTAACCTGGCGGCTGGTGGCGCCAGCGACCGGCCAGCTGGGTGATGCCAGTCCTGCTGTCATCACGCTGGCGGCGGGCTTGGGGAAAACAGTAGCCCGCTGGAGTGAGGTCGGGTTTGTAGGGGTAGGGGTGCGATCTTTTGTGCCCTATCCACGCTATCAGGATGAATTACCTCCATTAGAGGTTCCGCTACGTTGGAGCGCCCCCATAGGCCGTTTTGTTCCGGCCGATTTTGAGCTGGTAAAGGGGGGGGTTGTGCCGGGGTGTGGCAATTTTTCCTATATGGGGCAATCTGTTGGCGTTAATTTGCAGATCAGGGCACGTAATGCGGCGGGCGGCCTGACGAGTAACTACACCGGGGCATTTGCCAAGGGGGATGGGTTTATCACGACCGCCAATAATAAGAATGGCATTCCCTTAACGGCCAGATTGCGCTCGCTACCGGCGCTGCCATGGCACAACGGGCAGGCGCTCTTCAATGGCAGCAGTGAGTTTGCGCGTCTTGCTGATCATCTGCCAGATGGCCCTTACGAGGCGTTATTATTTGGTTTGCTGATGCGTGACAACGATGGCGATCACACCCAGATGGCCAACCCTGATTTCAATGAGGCGGTAGTGGGTGATTGTCGTGGCAGTGGCTGTAATGCCCGTTTGATTGATAG
>JBOFSK010000237.1:0-7220 GCA_051651505.1 Aeromonas sp. | reverse complement strand
CTTCGCCATCACCGACATCATCTTCGCCGACATTCGCGCACTGTAAGAGGGAGTTAACATGACAGGCTTCAAACAGCATAAAGGGATCGTCGTCCCCCTCGACAGCGCCAACGTCGACACCGACGCCATCATTCCCAAGCAGTTTTTGCAGAAAGTAAACCGCATCGGTTTTGGCAAGCACCTGTTCCACGACTGGCGCTTCCTCGACGATGCGGGTCAACAGCCCAACCCCGAATTTGTGCTCAACCAGCCCCAATTCGCCGGTACCAGCATCCTGCTGGCCCGCGAGAACTTCGGCTGTGGCTCGAGCCGCGAGCACGCCCCCTGGGCGCTGGCCGACTACGGCTTCAAGACCATCATAGCCCCGAGCTTTGCCGATATTTTCTACGGCAATGCCATCAACAATGGTCTGGTGCCGGTACGCCTGAAAGAGGAAGAGGTAGAGGCGCTGTTCCAGCTGGTCGCCGCCAAGCCGGGCATTGACATTGCAGTGGATTTGGAAGCCAATCAGGTGCGCGCCGGTGAGCTCAGCTTTAATTTCGAGATCGACGAGTTCCGCCGCTACTGCCTGCTCAACGGGCTCGATGCCATCGGCCTGACCCTGCAACACGAAGCAGCCATCAGTGCCTTTGAGGCCAAGCAGCCAAGCTGGATTTGACGCGCCCGTTACCAACAACACCTAACATCAACAGGGAGCCTCGGCTCCCTGTTTTACCCGCTGTAGCCTTCACCAAGCCAAGCGACCCGGCCCCTCGTTCAAACGATTTAGTCGGCTACCGGCGCAGGTGAAATGGGGCGCCCTTCAGCGCCACCCCGGAGTTAACCGCGTTTCAGCCCACCGACTGAAACTCCACCGCCAGCAGCAGGTGCCCCTCCTCCTCCAGCACCCGAGTAATACGGGCCTGGGCCTCAAAGGGTGGCAACAGGTTACTGTAAGTCGCCAAACTGATCCGGATCGGTTGAGTGATATCGAATTGGTGCTCAGATACCGCAATTCCCATACCGTTGGCACTGAGATCCCGACAGATCCCCTCCAGCTCCTGCTGTTGTTGATAGACGGTGACAGGGGCATTAATCAACATACGCGCGAAAGCGCGCCTTTCCTTGGTATTGGTCAGCACGCGAACATCCTCTGTTAGGTGGGGGCCATCTGATGGGTATTACACGTTTTTACTGGTCTACCCAAAAGAACGTTAATACAATGCGATGCGTTTCTCAAACGGGGTGCGGTTTACCGCTGAGATTATACCCGTGAACCTGATCCAGATAATGCTGGCGGAGGAATTTGAGGCATAGCGCTGTTTTTTGGCGCGCCCATCCGCTGGCACCTCATTATTGATAGGGAGTGCCATTAATGAAAATCCTGCTGCTGGCCACCACCGGCCTGCTCTCGGCCAACGCCCTCGCCGCCGACACCCTCACCGTCTACACCTACAGCTCCTTCGTGGCCGACTGGGGCCCGGGGCCCAAGATCAAGCAAAGCTTCGAGCAAGCATGCGGCTGTAACCTTAATCTTGTTTCGCTGGAAGATGGGGTCGCCATCCTGAACCGGCTACGGCTGGAAGGTAAGCACAGCAAGGCAGATCTGGTGCTGGGACTGGACGATGCACTTATCAGCGAAGCCAAGCAGAGCGGCCTGTTTGCCCCCCATTCCGCCAAGCTCGATGGGCTCAAACTCGCGGGCGGCTGGCAAGATGACACCTTCGTCCCCTACGACTACGGCTACTTCGCCTTTGTCTACAACAAAGAGAAGCTCAAGCAGCCGCCCACGAGCCTGAAAGAGCTGGTAGAGCGGCCTGATCTCAAGGTGATCTATCAGGACCCCCGCACCTCGACTCCAGGCCAGGGGCTGATGCTGTGGATGAAGTCCGTTTATGGCGACCAGGCGCCCGCGGCCTGGGCTGAGCTTGCCAAGAAGACGGTCACCGTCACCAAGGGGTGGTCTGAGGCCTATGGTATGTTCCTTGATGGCGAGGCAGACATGGTGCTCTCCTACACCACCTCCCCCGCTTACCATCTCATTGCCGAGAGCAAGCCCCAGTATCAGGCTGCCGCCTTCGCGGAAGGACACTACCGCCAGGTGGAAGTGGCCGCCAAACTGAACAGTACCACCCAGAGCAAACTGGCCGATCAGTTCCTGCAATTTATGGTGAGCCCCGCCTTCCAGAACGAAATCGCCACCGGCAACTGGATGTATCCAGTGATCGACACCCCACTGCCCAAGGGCTTCGAGCAGATGATCACCGTCAGCAAGCCACTGGCCTTCAGCGCCGATGAAGTGGCCGCCCATCGCAAAGGGTGGATCCGCGAGTGGCTGCAAGCCGTCACCCAGTGAGTCGTCACGCCCTGAAACTACAGACTCGTCCCCTCTGGTGGCTGCCGGGCAGCGCCGCCACCCTGTTGATCCTGCTGTTATCCCTCGGGCCGCTGGCGGCCCTGCTGTGGCAGGCCGGTTCGCTGGCCCCCCGCACTCTGCTGGCAGACCCTTATCTGCGCCATGTGCTGGGCTTCAGTCTGGGGCAGGCTCTGCTCTCCACCCTGCTCAGTCTCGGGCTCGCTATTCCAGTAGCCCGCGCCCTGGCGCGGCGCCGCTTTATTGGCCGCACCTTGCTCATCAAGCTGTTTGGTCTCTCGCTGGTGCTGCCGGTTATTATCGCCATCTTCGGCATCGTGGCGGTACATGGCAAACAGGGGTGGCTGCCGCAGCTGCTGCGCAGCTTGGGGCTGGACCCCGGCAACTACCTCTATGGCCTGTTTGGCATCCTGCTGGCCCATGTCTTCTTCAACATGCCGCTGGCAGCCCGCCTGATGCTGCAAAGCATAGAGAGCATCCCCGAATCGAGCTGGCGCCTCGCCAGCCAGCTCGGCATGCGATCAAACCACATCTTCCAACTGTTGGAGTGGCCACTCATTCGCGGCATCTTGCCGGGGCTGGCCAGCCTCATCTTCATGCTCTGCTTCACCAGCTTCACTACCGTGCTGGCGCTGGGAGGCGGGCCAAAATCGACCACCCTGGAGGTGGCCATCTATCAGGCGCTGCGCTTTGACTTCGATCTCGCCACCGCAGGTACACTGGCACTGGTACAGCTTATCCTGACCGCCGCCCTGCTCGCCCTGCAACACCAGCTGCAAAGTACCCCGGCCAGCCGGGCCACGTCCCGTCGCCCCTGTCTGCGGCCAGATCGCCATCAGCCGGGAACTGCTGGGGTGGATCTGCTCTCGCTCTGCATCGGGCTTGCCATCTTTGTGCCACCGCTGCTGGCCATCGTGGTGGCGGGCCTTCACCCCGGCCTGCTGACGGCGCTCACCTCAACCAAGCTGTGGCAGGCAAGCGGCCAGTCGCTGCTGATTGCGCTGGCGGCGGGCACCCTTGCTACCCTGCTCGGCAGTGGCCTACTACTCACAACTCGCCACCTCCGGGTTCGCAGCGGCCAGCGGCGGGCTGCAACCATGTGGGAAGCCAGCGGATCGATGATCCTGATGATCCCGGCGGTGGTGCTCTCCACCGGTCTCTTTATCCTGTTTATGCCCTTTACCGATGTCTTTGCCATCGGCCCCTGGCTGGTGGTGCTGGTCAACGCCCTGATGGCGCTGCCTTATGTGCTGCGCACCCTCTCTGCCCCCATGCAGTTGGTGGTGCGTCAGTACGACCGACTGGCTGATAGCTTGGGGGTACGCGGTCTGCATCGCTTGCGCCTGGTGGAGTGGCCGCTGCTGCGCCGCCCGCTGGCACTGGCGATGGCGCTGTCGATGATCTTGTCACTCGGGGATCTTGGCGCCATCGCCATGTTTGGCAGTCAAGAGCTCACCACCCTGCCCTGGCTGCTCTATCAACAGCTCGGCAGCTACCGGCTGACCGACGCGGCCGCCACCGCCCTGCTGCTGCTCACGCTCTGTTTTACCCTGTTCTGGCTGGTTGAGCGGGGTCTTGGAGGTAAACATGCTGAACATTGATACCCTTGCGACCAGCTACCCCGACTGGCGCGTCAGCTTCAGCGCGACCCTGCCCAAGGGGGAGATCACCGCCCTGATTGGCCCAAGCGGCGCAGGTAAATCAACCCTGCTCGGGATGATCGCGGGCTTCGTGCCGGTGGAATCAGGCAGCCTTCGTTTCGATGGCGAAGATCTGCTGCCATTGGGGCCGGCCGAGCGACCGGTCACTACCCTGTTTCAGGATCACAATCTGTTTCTTCACCTGTCGGTGTTCGACAATATCGCCATCGGCCTGCATCCGGGTCTGCGCCTGAGTGCCGCCCAGCGGACACAGGTGATCGATGCTGCCGGGCGGGTCGGCCTTGGCGAGATGCTAAGCCGCCTGCCGGAGCAGCTCTCCGGCGGCCAGCAGCAGCGAGTCGGGCTAGCCCGGGCGCTGGTGCGGGGCAAGCCACTGCTACTGCTGGATGAACCCTTCTCGGCGCTTGACCCGGCCCTACGCCGGGAAATGCTGGCGGAAGTTGCACGCCTCGCCTGCGAACAAGAGATTACGGTGCTAATGGTCTCGCACAACCCGGAAGATGCTCAACTGATTGCCGATCAGGTACTGTTCATCGACGAGGGACGCATCGCCCTGCAAGGCAAACCCGACATCCTGCAACACAGCGATCACCCGGGGCTGCTGCGTTATCTTGGTCAATAGCCATAAAGACAGGATCAAAAAAGGGGACGCGGATTCGCGTCCCCTTTTTCATCAAAACATATCGGCTTAAATCAGAGGTTCTCCTCGGCAAACGAAGCCAATCGACTGCGCACCACCCCATTGAGGAAGATATTGGCACTGCCGTCAAAATCTTTAAAACGCTCAACAATATAAGTCAGACCCGAAGTGACCGGGCTCAGGTAGTTGGAGTCGATCTGGGCCAAGTTGCCGGAGCAGACTATTTTAGTCCCCTCGCCACAGCGGGTGATGATGGTCTTGATTTGAGACGCAGTCAGGTTCTGGCACTCATCCAACAGCACGAAGGTGTTCTGGATGCTGCGCCCGCGCATGAAGTTGACCGATTTGAACTGGATATTGGCCTTCTCCATGATGTAACTGAGTGACCCGCTCATGTTCTCATCCTGCTTGTGCAATACCTCCAACGTATCGGTGACTGCCGCCAGCCAAGGCATCATTTTTTCCTCCTCGGTGCCAGGCAGGAAGCCAATGCTTTCGGCAATTTCCGGGGTGTTACGAGTGACGATCACCTTTTCGTAAACCCCCTTCTCAATGACCAACTCCAGCGCAGCCGCCATTGCCAACAGGGTCTTACCGCAACCCGCCGGACCGGTCAGGATCACCAGATCAATATGGGGATCAAGCAGCGCATCAAGCGCCATTGCCTGATAGACGTTCTTGGGGTGAACTCCCCACGCCTTGCGGGACATTAAACGATCCCGGCCCAGATCCTTGATGCGGATCTTGTGACCATCCTGACTAAGCACCCGGGCGGCGAAGAAGTTCTCCTCGTCGATCAGGTACTGGTTGACGTGAACGCCTTCCAGCAAGTTAGCATCGATCACATGGATGGTATCGCGGCCATGGGTCTCACTCTGACACTCTCCGACCCGCTCCCAAAAGCTACCCGGCACCACCTGAAAGCCTTTGGCCAACAGGCGAATATCATCGATCAGCTGGTCACTGCGGTAATCTTCAACATGAGCAAGCCCTGCCCCTTTGGCTTTAAGGCGCATATTGATATCTTTGGTCACCAGCACCACCTGGCGTTTCATCTCGTGCTTTTGCAGATAGAGGGCTGCGTTGATGATGCGGTTATCAGCCTCCTTGTCAGTAAAGATTTCGGCATCCTGAGGCAGGTGGTGATCGCTGAAGATGCAAATTCGGCCATTCGCCTCGCCTGACAACGGTACGCCTTGGGTGATTTGTTCCGTACTCGCATGTCGAAACACATCTTCCAGCGCCCGAATCGCCACCCGCGCATCGCGGCTAACATCCTTGTGGCGATCCTTGATGTTGTCGAGCTCTTCGAGCACCGTCATAGGAATGAGCACGTCGTGCTCTTGAAAAGAGTAGATAGCGAGGGGGTCGTGCAGCAGAACGTTAGTATCCAGGATAAACAGCTTTCGGTCGGTATTGTCCATAAGCATCCTCCTTGGCACTGAAGGGCCACGAGTGTGAGTCTCAGATGTCATTGAAACCACACGACCGTGACAGTTTTATTACCTTCAACGCTACGCCCGATTTGACTATCACGCAACACATCCACTACCAGTATCTGTTGGCATCGAACTATCCGTGATTAATGCCGATATCTCAGCGCACATCTCACCCTGTCACTACCATACCAACGAAAGAAAACAGCCCCAGCCAGCAATGCTCTGAACTGGGGCCTTAACCTTATTCATCTCTCGATAAATTTACTGATCACTGGCGATCATGGCTGCTTAACGTACACTGTCGGCGTTTCACCAGCCATATTCAGATAGAACTCATACACCCCATCTGCATCAGGAGAAAACTTCATGTCCTCGTATTTGGAGCAGGGATTTGCCGGCACTGGCTCACTATTCAGCACAACAACGCCATCACTCGGACTCTTGTAGCCGAAGTTGGTGCCGCAGCTCCACCCTGAATCAGCAAATTTGAACTTGTAGGGAGCCCATTCTTTCTTGAGGGTGCCTTTGGCCATATAGAGCTTATCGGCCACCTTGACCACCTTGCTCTCATCGGTCGCCATCCAGTCATTCATCTCACCACGCAGGTAAATTGACTTGCCCCCAAAATCGCCACTGTCTGCCGCCTGCTCTGCACCACCATTAGATGCACAACCGCCTAATACCAGGGTTCCCGCCGCCAGCATCATCGTTACTGTTCTTTTGAACATGGGTCTATTCCTTAAATTATTGTGATTCCTTGGTCCATCGGTGTGGACGACAGAATTAAACCAGAGCGGGCACCAGAAGAAAGGTAGAGGCATCACATTCTGTACTTTTTATGTCCACGTAGTGATGTAAGCGGATAAATATCGAACAACAAATGAATATGAATTCTCAAAAAGGAGGGTAAAACACAGCTAAGGGGGATAATCGAGGTCGATGAGCAGCAAGTTGACTGATTTTCAGCCAATAAAAAACCCCGCTCATCGAGCGGGGTTCTTAAATTGGGTGCCTGGCAGTGTCCTACTCTCGCATGGCGAATGCCACACTACCATCGGCGCTACCGCGTTTCACTTCTGAGTTCGGCATGGGATCAGGTGGTTCCACGGCGCTATGGCCGCCAGGCA
>JBOFSK010000236.1:0-5725 GCA_051651505.1 Aeromonas sp. | reverse complement strand
TTTCTAGTTGGATTTACATGCTGCTGAATCAGCATGGCAGTATTGGTGCGAAGAGAGGGACTCGAACCCTCACATCCGTGGGACACTAACACCTGAAGCTAGCGCGTCTACCAATTCCGCCACCTTCGCATCACTGCGGTCGGGGATTTTATAGAGTTTTGGGGGGGCGTCAACCGCAAAAGATGCTTTTTTTCGTGCTTGACGCCCCAAGCGCTATCAATGGTACAAAACTTCAGCAATTAGCTGACGCGGATGATTAGGAGTGACCTAATGCGCTCTGATACATCTCTTCGTACTGGCAGATAGAGTCTGGCCAGTCAAAGCGGGTTTTCATTGCCCTGCGTTGTACCTTGGTAAATTGCGCTTTATCTTGCAGGAAGTAGAGCAGACTGCGGCGCATGGTATCGAGCAACATGGCAGCGGTCGGATCATTGAAGCAAAAGCCAGTAGCATGCTCGGGATCGGCATCCCAATCCACCACAGTATCCTTCAGGCCACCCACGGCCCGCACTAATGGCAGGGTGCCATAGGCGAGGCTGTACATCTGGTTGAGGCCGCACGGCTCAAACAGCGAGGGCATCAGAAAGAAGTCGGCCCCGGCTTCCACCAAGTGAGCCAGCCTGTCGTCGTAGGCATTGATAAAGGCGAGTTTGTCCGGGTGCTGTTTTGCCAGGGTCTGTAATTGAGTGGCGAGCACAGGATCGCCGGAGCCGACAATCACCACTTGCACTTGGTGGTGGAGAAATTTCTCCAGAGCCGGCAGCAGCAGGGGGACCCCTTTTTGTTCAGTCAGGCGGCATACCATGCCGTAGATAGGCAGATCCGCCGCTGGCAGTGCCGCTTCCTGTTGCAGGCGCTGCTTGCAGATCTGTTTGCCAGCCATGTTGTCGAGGCTGTAAGTCGCGGGCAGCAATGAGTCAAATTCGGGGTCCCAGTCCTGATAGTCACAGCCGTTGAGGATGCCACACAGGTCTGCTTTGCGTTGCTGAAAGATATGCGCCATACCGTGGGCGCCGAGGTGGGTCAGCAACTCCTTGGCATAGTTAGGGCTGACCGCATTGATCTTGTCGGCATAGAGCACCCCGCATTTGAGCAGGTTGACGTGGCCATAGTCATAATTGATGCGCCGCTCGTAGTCGCCAATTTCAGGCATTGCCCAGAACTGTTCACGGTTGAAGCCCCCTTGAAATGCCGCGTTGTGAATGCTGATCACACTGCGGGTATGTTGGAAGAAGGGGTTGTGGACATGGCGCGTTTTCAGCAGTAAGGGGAGTAGCCCGGTGTGCCAGTCATTGCAATGGATGATATCGGGCGGGAAATCAAGCTGCTCGCAGGCATGAAGTGTGGCAGCGCAGAAAAAGGCAAAGCGTTCACCGTTATCGGGATAGGCCTGATTGTTCTCGGCATAGAGCTGGGGGCGGTCGAAATATTGCGGGCAGTCGAGCAGATAGACACAGACCTTATCGAGTGTCATCTGGTAGATGTGATAAGGGATATCCGGCAGCCCCGGTTGGGTGGGGAGCGCGCAGGAGGCGATCCGTTGCGCCTCATCCCGCCTCTTGATGGTCTTGTAAAAGGGCAGTATGACTCTGACATCATGACCTTTCTCGGTCAGGTAGAGTGGCAAGGCTTTGGCAACGTCTGCCAGGCCCCCGGTTTTGACCAACCCCTCAACTTCCGAGGCAACAAACAACACTTTCAATGGGTTAATAGCCAACTCTTGCTCCCTTAGGTACCACCACGATACCGCCTTCCGAGACGGTAAATCGTTCTCTATCGTGGTCGAGATTCTCACCGATTATGGTGCCCGGTGCAATTTCCACGTTTTTATCGATGATCGCGCGCCGGATCACGCACCCTTCGCCCATTTTGATATCCCCCAGCAACACGGACTCGCTGATATGGCTGCCTGGGCCGATATTGCAGCGAAAGCCGAGGATAGAGCGCTCCAGCTGGCTGCCCTGGATTAAGCAACCGGCTGAGATCAGTGAGTTAGCGATGTTCACTTTGCACTCCTCGCTGTCGATAAAGGTCGCTGGTGGCAGTGCCGGATAGTGGGTGTGCAGCGGCCACTTGCGGTTGTAGAGGGTAAACGGCGGGTTGTCTGCCACTAAATCCATGTGAGAGAGCCAGTAGGCATCCAGGGTGCCCACATCGCGCCAGTAAACGCCCGGTTTCTCCCCGGGGATCACATTGCTGCTGTAGTCGTAGACATAAACGGGGGCGCGCGGGTAAAGGTCGGGGATCACATCCTTGCCAAAGTCATGGCTGGAGTGCTCTTTGGCGGCATCCTGTTTCAGCTCACGGCACAATGCCTCGGTTTCAAAGATATAGTTGCCCATGGAGACCAGCGCCTGGCTAGGATCGCCCGGAATAGGTTTGGGCTGCTTGGGCTTTTCTTGAAAGCCGATCATCCGACCTTGGGTATCGACCTCGATCACGCCGAATGCACTGGCCTCTTCGATGGGCATGCGCAGGGCGGCGACCGTCATGGCGGCATTTTTTTGCTTGTGAAAGGCCACCATCTGGCTGACATCCATCTTGTAGATGTGGTCAGAGCCAAAGATGCAGACATGATCCGGTTCGGATTGCTCGATAAATCCCAGGTTTTGGTAGATGGCATCAGCGGTGCCGTCATACCAGCGCTTGCCCATTCTCATCTGGGCCGGAATAGGGTCGATAAATCGATCGGTAATACCGGCAATGTTCCAGCCTTTCTTCATGTGCAGATAGAGGGATTGGGATTTGAATTGGGTGAGCACGTAGATCCGCAGAAAGTCGGCGTTGACGAAGTTGTTGAGGACAAAGTCGATCAACCGGTAGCTGCCACCAAAAGGGACGGCCGGTTTACTGCGGGTGGTGGTCAAGGGTTGCAGGCGAGTGCCTTCGCCACCAGCCAAGATCATGGTCAAAATGCCAGCCATCGTTTGTCCTCCTGATAGACACAATAAGAAAACGTTTTCGTAGCTCGGTAAAAAAACACCCCGTGAGGGGTGCTTGGGTGATTAAGTTATCACCTTATCAGATCCTCGCAGTAGCCATCGAGCGCGATTGGGTTACGGCGAGCACTTAATTTTATCGTGTGCTTTGATAAACCTTGAACTTGTTATCGTGACTGATCACCTCGGTGCGTTTGAAGTGCGATGCCAGGATCGGCTGATAGCGCAAAAAGGCATTGGCCACTATGGTCAGTGAGCCATGTGGCCGCAAAAATTCCGGTGCTTTGGCGAGGAAGGTTTCGGTCGCTGCATAGAAGGTCTTAAGACCCGCATGAAAGGGCGGGTTGGAGACGATATGCTGGAATTGGGTCGTGACATCCGAATAGACGTCGGAGGCATATACCTCGCCTTGTAAACCATTGATCGCCAGGGTGCGGCGGCTCGACTCGAGCGCCAGCGCGCTGATATCGACCAGATTGACCCGCAGCTGTGGATTGCGTTTGGCCAGCACAGAGCCAATCACCCCGGCACCGCAGCCGAAATCGAGCAGCTCGCCCTTCATCGGAGGCACCGCAGCCAGCAGCATCTGGCTACCCAGATCCAGCTCGGCGGCGCTGAATACCCCGGGCAGTGCCAGCACGGTCAGCTCGGTATCGCCGGCCTGGCACTGGTAGCGGCCAAACCAGCTATCGAGCTCGAACGGGGCGACCGGCTTGCAGAGCTCACCGTGATAGAGGGAGCAGCGGCGAGCAGAATCGCGCTTGATTGGCTTCTCGCCATAGGGGGCCAGCAGCTTGTCAGCACCATTGATGCCGCCGCGGTTTTCACCGGCCAGAAACAGATCTGCGCCCGCTTCCAGCAAGGGGGTCATCATAGCCAGCAGATATTGTGCTTCGGCCTTGGCTTTGGGCATCAGCAGCAGCAGGGCATCGAAGCGTGGCGCCCCTTTGAGCTGGTGGTCAAACACGATGGCGTCCCCCAAGGCACCCTGTTGGCTACGGTAGTAGCAGTAATCGGTAGTAAAGACGGTCAGGGTCTGGGCTAGAGTGGCCAGCTGGCCAGGATAGTCATCTTCCAGCGTACCGCAGACCAGTAGCCGCTTGCCGACAAAGAGGGCTTGGTTACGTTCCAGCATCTGGCTGACGGCACTGATAGGGCTACTCATCGGGTCTCTCCACGCAATTTTGGGCGGTCATTATACATAGCCCCTTTCGCCTTGACATTTATGCCGTGTTCCCGAAATATGCCCAGACACTATTTTTTGACCAGAGATGATGAAATGCGGTTCAACGAGTTGAAACGAAAGCATAAAAAAAGCCTGGCATTCGGGCCTGCCGACGTTCGCGCGTAACCTCTCATCCCTGAGAAGCTTCAAACCCCGGTTGCGCACATCGTACCGGGGTTTTTTATTGCCATGAGCGGCCCATTTAGGAAAAGGAGATCCCATGTTTCAAGGTTCAATCGTTGCGTTGATCACCCCGTTTCGCCAGGGAAGGCTGGATGAAGAAGCGTTGCTGCGTCTGGTGGAGTGGCATATCGAGCAGGGCACTCACGGCATTGTGCCGGTCGGCACCACAGGGGAGAGCCCGACCCTGACCCACGATGAGCACTGCCGGGTGGTCGAGTTGGTGGTCAAGCAGGTCGCGGGGCGGATTCCAGTGATCGCCGGAGCCGGCTCCAACAACCCGGTCGAAGCCATCGAGTACACCCGCTATGCGGAGCGAGTGGGGGCCGATGCCACCCTGCACGTGGCCGGTTACTATAACCGCCCCAATCAGGATGGGCTCTACCACCACTTCAAGGCCGTCCACGACGCTACCGCCAAGCCGATCATCATCTACAACATTCCGCCCCGTGCCGTTGTTGACGTCCAACCTGCCACTTTGGCCCGGCTGGCGGAACTGCCGCGCATTGCCGGAGTGAAAGATGCCACTGGCGATCTGGCTCGTCCCTGGACCGAGCGCCAGCTAATCAACAAGCCCTTTGCCTGGCTCTCTGGTGAGGATGCCACTGCCGTGGCTTACAACATCGGTGGTGGCCAGGGTTGTATCTCGGTAACTGCCAACGTAGCCCCCACGCTGGTGGCCGAGGTGCAAAACCTCACCCTGGCGGGCAAATGGCAAGCTGCGCGTGAATTGCAAGATACGCTCATTCCGCTCCATCAGGCGATGTTTGCCGAGCCAAGCCCGGCCGGTGCCAAGTATGCCGCATCTCTGCTCGGCTTTTGCAGCGAGGAGTGTCGCCTGCCGGTGATGCCGCTGTCAGACGCGACTCGCGAACGTATTCGCAGTGCCATGCAGCAGCTCAACCTGCTGTAATGCAAAACGGGTGAGCCAAGGCTCACCCGTTTGGTTTTTGGCGGCGGCTCAGCCGGCGCGATGCAGCCAGGCGGCAATAGCCAGCTGCAACTCGACATACGCTGGATAGAGGAAGAGATCGGCCAGCTCGCTAGGCCACTCCTCATGCTCGTCCGACTTGGTTTGCAGCTGTGCTTGCAGGCTGGTCAATGCTGGCAGCCAGCCTGCAGGCTGTGGCTGCTGGGCCGCACCGCGGGCGATCAATGCAATTCCCTGGCACAGGGCGTCGAATGCCTGTTGCTGCACCTCCTCATCCTGCAGATGTTCCAGCCAGAGCTGCTCGTGATGCTGCCAGTGACGCAACCCTTCGCTAATGGCCGTTACCGGTTCCATTCCCTCGATCGCTGCCAGTGCTTGCAGTGCCAGTGGCTTACCAAGGCCTGCCAGTTGGTAGCCACGTTGGGCCTTGGATTGGGCACCGAGTCGTAG
>JBOFSK010000235.1:0-1091 GCA_051651505.1 Aeromonas sp. | reverse complement strand
CCACCCAGAACACTCTAGCAACTGCACAGCAACTTAAAACCTCTCAGAACTTGAAGATGAGTTCTTTTGACTTGAACTAGTATGTAATCACCCATCAACCACCTAGAACAGAATAGAAAACGTTAGAAAATGTTATCTTTTAAATGGTCAGTATCATTATTGCACACATTATTTAGTACAAAAAAACTCCTCAAAATATTAACTAAATGGAACTGAACTATATATTACAATTATTTAATTGAATAAAAGTTACACTTAAGGTGTTTGGTCACATTTGACTGTCAAAGTGTCACGGTTCACAGTGTTCACTGGCCTCTTCTGGTCGTTTTGTGTACTGCTGCTGATGAGTTATCAGTTTCAGCTGTGGCTCATCAGCGATCCTACTTAAGCTCTCTGTGTTTGCCTTGTCTTTGTCAGATCGTTGCTACCTCTCATGTGTGTGTTTCTTCTCATGCAGTATTGTTCGTGTTCCTGTTGTTCCTCGGTTCCTTGCAGTTTTAGCTGTGCCTGCTCTATGTGGATTACTGGACTCGTTGGACTCTTGCTTTCTCTGTTTGGGATTTTGGATACCAATTACCCTGTGCAGCTCTGCGCTACCAAGGAACTTACCTCTCTGTGCATCCCTGAGATCTTCCACTGGACGTCTCTGTGTGTGAGCTCCAGTTTGCCTAATAAACTGTTTTACCTGCATTTGCAACTGAATCTCTCTTCATTTATCCTGACAGAACGATCTGACCTACACATGGATTCAGCAAATGCTTCAGAGATCAATGCATTCCTGTCTACCAGCGCTACTCGGATGGATAGACAGGATGAACAGATGATGGCTACAGCCCGTGCGGTGCAGGCATTAGTAGCACAGGTCTCTGATCTCACTGGCCAATTTCGGCAGCTGAGGGCCGAATCACCAGGACCTCTTCCCGCACAGCCTCTGCCACAGGTTTCCCCCTCACCTCAAGTCATGAGCCATCATGAGCCTCGTTTACCGTCTCCTGCCTCGTACGCTGGTGAGCCACGTCTATGTCGAGCTTTCTTGACCCAGTGTTCATTGTTCTTCTCTCTCCAGCCCCTGACATTCTCCACTGAACAAT
>JBOFSK010000234.1:0-1477 GCA_051651505.1 Aeromonas sp. | reverse complement strand
GGTGCCAAACACCGCCGTCGATATGAACTCTTGGGCGGTATCAGCCTGTTATCCCCGGAGTACCTTTTATCCGTTGAGCGATGGCCCTTCCATTCAGAACCACCGGATCACTATGACCTACTTTCGTACCTGCTCGACGTGTATGTCTCGCAGTTAAGCTGGCTTATGCCATTGCACTAACCGTACGATGTCCGACCGTACTTAGCCAACCTTCGTGCTCCTCCGTTACTCTTTGGGAGGAGACCGCCCCAGTCAAACTACCCACCAGGCACTGTCCTTACCCCAGATAATGGGGCCAAGTTAGAACATCAACACTACAAGGGTGGTATTTCAAGGACGACTCCATCAGAACTAGCGTTCCAACTTCAAAGTCTCCCACCTATCCTACACATGTAGGGTCAATGTTCAGTGCCAAGCTATAGTAAAGGTTCACGGGGTCTTTCCGTCTAGCCGCGGGTATACGGCATCTTCACCGCAATTTCAACTTCACTGAGTCTCGGCTGGAGACAGCGTGGCCATCATTACGCCATTCGTGCAGGTCGGAACTTACCCGACAAGGAATTTCGCTACCTTAGGACCGTTATAGTTACGGCCGCCGTTTACCGGGGCTTCGATCATGAGCTTCTCTTGCGATAACCCAATCAATTAACCTTCCGGCACCGGGCAGGCGTCACACCGTATACTTCCTCTTGCGAGTTTGCACAGTGCTGTGTTTTTGATAAACAGTTGCAGCCACCTGGTATCTGCGACTCCCGTCAGCTTAGAGAGCAAGTCTCATCACCAACAGGAGCGTACCTTCTCCCGAAGTTACGGTACCATTTTGCCTAGTTCCTTCAGCCGAGTTCTCTCAAGCGCCTTGGTATTCTCTACCCGACCACCTGTGTCGGTTTGGGGTACGATTCCCGCTAACCTGAAGCTTAGAAGATTTTCCTGGAAGCATGGCATCAACTACTTCATCCCCTTGGGGACTCGTCATCAGCTCTCAGTGTATAGTGACCCGGATTTGCCTAAGTCACCCACCTACCACCTTAAACGCGGACTACCAACGCCGCGCTAGCCTAGCCTTCTCCGTCTCTCCATCGCAGTTAGCGGAAGTACAGAAATATTAATCTGTTTCCCATCGATTACGCCTTTCGGCCTCACCTTAGGGGTCGACTCACCCTGCCCCGATTAACGTTGGACAGGAACCCTTGGTCTTTCGGCGAGGGGGTTTTTCACCCCCTTTATCGTTACTCATGTCAGCATTCGCACTTCTGATACCTCCAGTGTGGGTTACCCCTTCACCTTCAACGGCTTACAGAACGCTCCTCTACCGCGCATCTCTAATGAAATGCACCCGTAGCTTCGGTGGTATGTTTAGCCCCGTTACATCTTCCGCGCAGGCCGACTCGACTAGTGAGCTATTACGCTTTCTTTAAATGATGGCTGCTTCTAAGCCAACATCCTAGCTGTCTGAGCCTTCCCACATCGTTTCCCA
>JBOFSK010000233.1:0-8727 GCA_051651505.1 Aeromonas sp. | reverse complement strand
CTTTTTTTATGTCCCTGCATGGCAGGGACTATGACAGCGCGCTGTTACAGGTGCTATTACAGGGACTATTACAGGGATTCGGCGGTCGCAACCACGTTTTCCACGGTAAAGCCAAATTCCTTGAACAGCAGCTCGGCCGGTGCGGACTCACCGAAGGTGGTCATACCGATGATCTTGCCGCCGAAACCGACGTACTTGTACCAGTAATCCGCGATGCCTGCTTCGATGGCCACACGCTTGGTGACGGCAGCCGGCAGGACGGACTCTTTGTATTCGGCGGATTGAGCGTCGAACACATCGGTACAAGGCAGAGAGACCACGCGCACGGCACGGCCCTTGGCAGTCAGCTGCTCATAGGCGGCCACGGCCAGTTCCACTTCAGAACCGGTAGCGATCAGGAGCAGCTCCGGGGTGCCGGCGCAATCTTTGAGCACGTAGCCACCCTTGGCGGTATCAGCCAATTGCTGGGCGCTGCGGTCCATCTGGGCCAGGTTCTGACGGGAGAAGATCAGCGAGGTCGGGCCGTCGGTACGCTCGATGGCGTGCTTCCAGGCGATGGCGGATTCAACCTGGTCACATGGGCGCCAGGTGCTCATGTTCGGGGTCAGACGCAGGGAGGCGATCTGCTCAACCGGCTGGTGAGTCGGGCCATCTTCACCCAGACCGATGGAGTCGTGGGTATACACAAAGATGGAACGCTGCTTCATCAGGGCGGCCATGCGCAGGGCGTTACGAGCGTACTCCATAAACATCAGGAAGGTGGCGCCGTAGGGGATGAAACCACCGTGCAGGGCGATACCGTTCATGATGGCGGACATGGCGAACTCACGCACACCGTAGTGGATGTAGTTGCCGGACGCATCGTCGTTGGTCAAAGACTTGGAGCCAGACCACATGGTCAAGTTGGACGGCGCGAGATCCGCAGAACCGCCCATGAACTCTGGCAGCAGCTTGCCGAAGGCTTCCAGTGCGTTCTGGGAGGCTTTACGGGTGGCAATCTTGGCCGGGTTGGCTTGCAGGGTTTCGATGATCTTGGCAGATTCAGCAGCCCAGTTAGCTGGCAGTTCGCCAGTGGAGCGACGCTTGAACTCGGCAGCCAGGGTCGGGTGAGCGGCTTCATAGGCGGCGAACTTGGCATCCCAGTTAGCTTCACGCACCGCGCCCTGCTCTTTGGCATCCCACTCGGCGGCGATATCAGACGGAATCACAAATGGCGCGTGATCCCACTTCAGGAACGCACGGGCCGCGGCGATCTCGTCGTTACCCAGCGGTGCGCCGTGGCAATCGTGCGAGCCGGACTTGTTCGGTGAACCGTAACCGATAATGGTGCGGCAGCAGATCAAGGTCGGCTTGCCGGTCTCGGCCTTGGCGGCTTCGATGGCGGCATTGATGGCTTCCGGGCTATGACCGTCAACCGCCGGGATCACGTGCCAGCCGTAGGCTTCGAAACGCTTGGGGGTGTCATCGGTAAACCAGCCTTCAACGTGACCGTCGATGGAGATACCGTTGTCATCCCAAAATGCGATCAGCTTGCCCAGTTGCAAAGTACCGGCCAGGGAGCAGGCTTCGTGGGAGATGCCTTCCATCAGGCAGCCGTCGCCCATAAAGGCGTAGGTGTAGTGGTCAACGATATCGTGACCTGGCTGGTTAAACTGCTCAGCCATGGCTTTTTCAGCAATCGCCATGCCGACGGCATTGGTGATGCCCTGACCCAGCGGGCCAGTGGTGGTCTCGATGCCCGGCGCGTAACCGTACTCCGGGTGGCCCGGGGTGCGTGAATGCAGTTGGCGGAAGTTTTTCAGATCATCGATGGAGAGGTCATAACCGCAGAGGTGCAGCAGGGAGTAAATCAGCATGGAGCCGTGGCCGTTGGAGAGAATGAAACGGTCGCGATCGGCCCACTTGGGGTTGTTCGGGTTATGTTTGAGGTGGCTGCGCCACAGCACTTCGGCGATATCTGCCATTCCCATGGGGGCGCCCGGGTGACCGGAGTTGGCTTTTTGCACGGCATCCATACTCAATGCGCGAATGGCATTGGCAAGCTCTTTACGAGAAGGCATCTGTATCTCCTGCGATTGCTTCATTTGATGGCCAAATTTTAAGGCGCGTTATTGTCCCAGCAGGGGGCACTGCGTGCAAATATTATCTGGTGCAATCCCCAGGCTTTGGGAGGTCAATCGCTTTTCTGGGGTTTTCGGATGCAAACGGAAGGCGCGCAAACGTTTTACTTCCACCCCATTGGGGATAGAAAGAGAGCTTGCTCCCCCACCCAGCAGCCTGCCACAAAATAGTACTGGCAATCAGGGGGGGCGCTAATTAAAATAGACGTCCAGATGTAGATACCTCTAACATCATCCTAGACACCCGGTTATTGCTGTGGCGATAACCCAGACAAACTGAGACACCCATCATGGCAAAGCTGTTTACTTCCGAGTCGGTCTCCGAGGGCCATCCAGACAAGATCGCGGACCAGATCTCCGATGCGGTACTGGACGCTATCCTCCAGCAAGATACCAAGGCGCGTGTCGCCTGTGAGACCCTGGTCAAGACCGGTATGGTCATGGTAGCCGGTGAAGTTACCACCTCTGCCTGGGTTGATATCGAAGAGATCGTGCGCGATACCGTGCGTGAAATCGGCTACACCCACTCTGACATGGGCTTCGACGCTGACTCTTGCGCCGTGCTGAATGCCATCGGCAAGCAATCCCCGGATATCAACCAGGGTGTTGACCGTACTGACCCGCTGGAGCAGGGCGCCGGTGACCAGGGCCTGATGTTTGGCTACGCCACCAACGAAACCGACGTGCTGATGCCAGCCCCTATCACCTACTCACACCTGCTGGTTAAGCGTCAGGCAGAAGTACGTAAAAACGGCACCCTGCCGTGGCTGCGTCCCGATGCCAAGAGCCAGCTGACCTTTGCCTACGACGATGCGGGCAAGATCATCGGTGTCGATGCGGTGGTGCTCTCTACCCAACACTGCGACTCCATCAGCCACAAAGATCTGGTGGAAGCGGTACGGGAAGAGATCATCAAGCCAGTGCTGCCAGCAGAGTGGGTCACCAAAGACACCAAATACTTCATCAACCCGACTGGCCGTTTTGTTATCGGCGGCCCAATGGGTGACTGCGGTCTGACCGGTCGCAAGATCATCGTCGATACCTACGGCGGCATGGCTCGTCACGGTGGCGGTGCTTTCTCCGGTAAGGATCCATCCAAGGTTGACCGCTCAGCGGCCTACGCCGCCCGCTACGTTGCCAAAAACATCGTCGCCGCCGGTCTAGCCGATCGTTGTGAAATCCAGATCTCCTATGCCATCGGCGTGGCCGAGCCGACCTCTATCAGCGTCGAGACCTTTGGTACTGCCAAGGTTGCCGAAGAGCTGCTGGTCAAGCTGGTGCGCGAGCACTTCGAACTGCGCCCGTATGGTCTGATCGAGATGCTGGATCTGAAGCGCCCGATCTACCAGGCTACCGCCGCCTACGGTCACTTCGGTCGCGAAGAGTTCCCGTGGGAGCAGACCGACAAAGCTGAACTGCTGCGCGCCGCCGCTGGCCTGTAAGGGTCGCTGTGGTCTTAGAAGGGGAGCCTGGCTCCCCTTCTGCTTATCTGCCATCCCTTACCTGCCCAGAAGTGACCTTGATGCCTGCTTGCCCTGCCCAACTTGAAGCCCTGTTGCTTGCCCGTGTAGAAGCCTGCTTTGCCCATGCGGAGGCGCACCTAGGGCGCACCTTTGCCCGGCCGCGCAGCCACTGCACGATGCGCGGTCGGGCGGCAGGGTCGGCACGGCTGCAAAGCTGGGAGCTGCGCTTCAACCCGGCCCTCTATCAGGCCAACCAAGCCGCGTTTTTGGCCGAGGTGGTGCCCCACGAGGTGGCGCACCTGCTGGTCTACGCCTTGTGGGGCGAAGGGCGCGGTAAAAACCGGGTGCTGCCCCACGGCAGCCAGTGGCAATCGGTGATGCGCGAGGTGTTTGGCCTTGAGCCCAACACCACCCACAGTTTCGATCTGGCGGTACTGGCGCAGCCGACCGTGCCTTATCGCTGCCACTGCCAGCAGCATCAGCTCTCAATTCGCCGCCACAACAAGGTGGTGCGCGGTGAGGCTCGCTATCACTGCCGCCGCTGTAAACAACCACTGATATCGCAGCCGCAGCCAGCGTAAACCTGCGGCTATCGCGCCCGCCCCGGGCCCTCTGTTACATCCATCCGTCATTGCCAAGGATCTTTATGTTGAGACCGCTTATTTGTGCTGCTCTGACCCTGCTCGCCGGTTCACTGCTCAGCGCCCCCCTGCATGCCCAGACCTTTCGTTCCGCCAAACAAGATCTGGTCAAGCTCTATCAAACCCAGCCCGCGGTCACCACCTTCTATTGCGGTTGTGACATCAACTATCAGGGCAAAAAAATGAGCCCGGATCTGGCCAGCTGCGGCTATGAGCCGCGCAAGCAGCCCAAGCGCGCCGCCCGCATCGAGTGGGAGCACGTGGTCTCTGCCTGGGAGTTCGGCCACCAGCTGCAGTGCTGGCAGCAAGGGGGCCGCAAGAACTGTGGCAAGAGTGCCGAGTTCAACAAAATGGAAGGGGACATGCACAACCTGGTACCCGCCATCGGTGAAGTGAACGGCGATCGGGCCAACTACCGTTTCTCTGACTGGAACGGCAAACCGGATCAGTACGGCCAGTGCCAGATGCTGGTGGATTTCAAGGATCGTCGGGTACAACCCCCCAAAGGGCCGGTACGGGGCCAGATCGCCCGCGCCTACCTCTATATGAGCCAGCAGTATGGGCTGCGTCTGGCAGCGCAACAGCGTAAACTGTTCGAAGCTTGGGACAGGCAATACCCGGCAGAGGGCTGGGAGTGCGAGCGCAACCGCCGCATCGGCAAGCTGCAGGGCAATATCAATCCCTTTATTGCAAAACAGTGCCAATAACCCCATTTGACTAAGGAGGGATCCGTATCCCTCCTATCATGCAACGCGTTCAAGCCAAGAGACTGACACTGAGCCATGCGTATTCCACGTATCTATGAAGCGGCCGCCCTGCAGGTTGGCCAGACCATCGCCCTGTCGGAAGACGGCGCCAACCACATCGGCCGGGTGCTGCGCATGCAGCCGGGCCAGCAGCTCGAGCTGTTTAACGGCGATGGCAATCAATACGCCGCCACCATCACCAGCGTCGGCAAAAAGTCGGTGGAAGTGACCATCGACCGCTGCGACGCCCAATCGGTGGAGTCCCCCTTCGCTATCCATCTGGGTCAGGTGATCAGCCGTGGCGACAAGATGGACTTCACCATCCAAAAATCGGTGGAGCTGGGCGTCACCTGCATCACCCCGCTCTTCTCCGAGCGCTGCGGCGTCAAGTTGCCGGCCGATCGGCTGGAGAAAAAGCGCGAGCAGTGGCAAAAAGTGGTGATCAGCGCCTGCGAACAGTGCGGCCGCAACGTGGTACCCATCGTTCGCATGCCGATGGAGCTGGATGCCTGGCTGGCAGAAGAGACCCAAGAGCTCAAGCTCAACCTGCACCCGCGCGCCGAATACAGCATCAACACCCTGCCCGTACCAGAGCACGGTGTTCGTCTGCTGATTGGCCCGGAAGGGGGCTTGTCGAGCGACGAGATCGCCCGTACCGTGCAGGAAGATTTCAAAGAGATGCTGTTGGGGCCACGGGTGCTGCGCACCGAAACCGCCGCCCTGACCGCCATCACCGCGCTGCAGTGCCGCTTTGGCGATCTCGCTTAAATACCTGCGGGCAGTGTCGATACGCCGTGTGGCGGCATCCAATGATGACCGCCGCAAACGGCCGATGACACTGCGCTAATCGACCCTGCAACCCAATCGAGCCATTAAGAAGGATATTCGGATGACCATTAAACTCGGCATCGTGATGGACCCCATCTCGGCCATCAATATCAAGAAAGATTCCAGCTTCGCCATGCTCGAAGAGGCGCAAACGCGCGGCTATGAGCTGTTCTATCTGGAGATGAAAGATCTCTATATGGAAGCCGGGCGCGCCTTTGGCACCATGCGCCCGCTCACCGTCAAGCATGACTATGCCGACTGGTATACCCTCGGCGAGGTGGTGGATCAGCCCCTCTCCAACCTCGATGTGATCCTGATGCGCAAGGATCCGCCGTTCGACACCGAATTTATCTACGCCACCTATATGCTGGAGCGAGCTGAGGATGAGGGGTGCCTGATCGTCAACAAGCCGCAGAGCCTGCGTGACGCCAACGAGAAGCTCTACACCGCCTGGTTTGCCGAGCACACCCCGACCACCCTGGTCACACGCCGCGCCGACAAGCTGCGCGCCTTCCATGCCCAGCATAAAGATGTGATCTTAAAGCCGCTGGACGGCATGGGTGGCGCCTCCATCTTCCGCATGAAGGAAGATGATGCCAACGTCGGGGTTATCATCGAAACCCTGACGGCCCACGGCAGCCAATACTGCATGGCCCAGACCTTTTTGCCTGCCATCAAGGATGGCGACAAGCGGGTGCTGGTGGTGGACGGTGAACCGGTGCCCTACTGCCTGGCCCGTATTCCGGCGCAAGGAGAAACCCGTGGCAATCTGGCGGCCGGTGGCCGTGGTGAAGCGCGCCCGTTAAGCGAAGCAGACTGGGCTATCGCCCGCGCGGTGGGCCCGACCTTAAAAGCGAAGGGGCTGATCTTTGTCGGCCTCGACATCATCGGTGACCGGCTGACCGAGATTAACGTGACCAGCCCGACCTGCATCCGCGAAATTGAAGCCGCCTTCGGCGTGGATATCACCGGCATGTTAATGGACGCCATCGAAAGGCGCCTTGGCCAGGCCTAGCCCCATACCAAGCTGATGCGACAGGGGAGCCACGGGGGCTGCCCTGTCGCCGTCAGTGAGCCCGGTGGGCGGCGCTGGTGACTCCCGCGACACCAAAAAGCGGTTTTTCCCCTCGAAATCAACTGCCATAATTAATCTCAACCACCCCTTACCTGTGCACTATTTGGCCCCTATGCAAACACTGCAAAATCATTTCCTGCTGGCGATGCCAAGTCTGTCTGACGCCTACTTCTCCCGCTCGCTGGTCTATGTGTGTGAGCACCATCAAGAAGGTGCCATGGGGCTGGTGGTCAACATTCCGCTGGAGATGTCACTGGCAACCATGCTGACCCAGGTCAAGCTCAGCCCACCCAACAGCCCCGAACTCAACCAACCGGTGCTACAAGGGGGGCCAGTCCATGCTGACCGTGGCTTTGTTCTGCATAGCTTCCATCCCGGATTCAACTCAACGTTGCAGGTCAGCGATGAGATCATGGTGACCACCTCCAAGGATATTCTGGCGACCCTGGGCACCCCACAGGCCCCGACGAATTGGCTGGTGGCGCTGGGCTATGCCGGCTGGAGCGCCGGTCAGCTGGAGCAAGAGCTAATAGACAGTGCCTGGCTGGTGATCCCCCCCAATCCCAAATTGATCTTTAACACGCCGGTTCATCAACGCTGGCAACAGGCCGCTGCCACTATCGGCGTGAATCCTCTGCACCTATCAAGCCAGGTCGGACACAGCTAAGGCGTGTCCCCTGTTCACTAACGTAAGGATCGTAACCACATGTCATCACGCAGCATCATGGGCTTTGACTACGGCACCAAGAGCATTGGCGTTGCCATCGGCCAGGAGCTGACCGGCACCGCTCAGCCTCTGCGCGCCATCAAGGCCAACGACGGCATTCCCAACTGGGACGAGATTGAGAAACTGCTCAAGGAGTGGCAGCCGGACCTGCTCGTGGTCGGCCTGCCGCTCAACATGGATGGCTCCGATCAAGAGATCACAGTACGGGCGCGCAAATTTGGTAACCGGCTGCACGGCCGTTTTGGCAAACCGGTTGAGTTCAAAGATGAGCGCCTCACCACCACCGATGCCCGCGCCCGGTTGTTTGAGCGCGGCGGCTATCGCGCATTGGAAAAAGGCAGCGTAGATGGGGTGTCAGCCCAATTGATCGTCGAAGCCTGGATGGAAGAGCAGTACAACTGACCCGATCCGGCGCCCCTTTTCGCGCTAACCCGGGCAGCCATTGAGCAATCGCCAGCCCCGAGGTGTGGATCACCGGTGATCGGTCAGGCCCGCAACCTGACCGCAAAGATCGCATTGAAATGCAAATTGTTGGGCTTTTGTGCAACAGAGGCCAATATCTGGCCAAACGCACCCAAAATCAGTTTTTATGGCAAAAAAAGGGTTGACGCTCCAGAGCCAGATCCGCATAATTCGGCCCGCACGGTGACGAGGTAACGAGACATCGGCAGCAAGGTTGGCTATGTAGCTCAGTTGGTTAGAGCATCGCACTCATAATGCGAGGGTCACAGGTTCGAATCCCGTCATAGCCACCATCAAAAGTTGGGGTATCGCCAAGCGGTAAGGCAGCGGGTTTTGATCTCGCCATTCCTAGGTTCGAATCCTAGTACCCCAGCCATTTTTAAAGTTCTTTGCCAATCCCACCTTGGATTGTTGAAGAATACAGTTGGGGTATCGCCAAGCGGTAAGGCAGCGGGTTTTGATCTCGCCATTCCTAGGTTCGAATCCTAGTACCCCAGCCATTATTACCCGTCATTGACTATGTTGATGGCTTGCTGTGGTAAGCGTGAGAGATGTTGATCTCGTCAACGCGCTCAGGTTAACACCTGGTACCCAGTCATTTTGCTTGTATTTGACTTAGGTCGAGCACAAGACGGCTATGTAGCTCAGTTGGTTAGAGCATCGCA
>JBOFSK010000232.1:0-2067 GCA_051651505.1 Aeromonas sp. | reverse complement strand
GTTACAACCCCTCATGCTTTCCCCGTTTTCTGTGCCAGTGCTGGCCGTTATAATGGCTCTACTTTTTCTGATGGGGAGCCTGCCGTGTCTCATAACGACGAACTCTCGCTATTTCTGAACGAAGTGGCCGACGTGCGGCCCATTCGCAGCGACAACATCCATCCCCCTGCGGCCAAATCCGCTCCGACCGAGGCGCAGCTCGCCCGCCGTCAGGCTGCTACCGCGCAGCAACTCACCCTCGACCACCTCACCATGGCGGCCATCGAGATGCGCGATCCGCACGAGATCGTCGGCTTCAAGCGCGATGGGGTACAGGAGGGGGTCTACAAGAAGCTGCGGCTCGGCAAATATGAGCTGCAGGCGAGCCTGGACTTGCACCAGAAAACCCTCAATGACGCGCGCCAGACCCTGGTGCAGTTCATTGCAGATTGTGAAGTCCGGGATATCCGCTGCCTGCTGATCCTGCACGGCAAGGGGGAGCGCAGCACCCCGCGCGCCCTGCTCAAGAGCTATGTCAGCGCCTGGTTGCCGCAACTGCCCGCCGTCATGGCCATCCACAGCGCCGAACGTCGCCACGGCGGCAGCGGCGCCCTCTATGTGCTGCTGCGCAAAAGCGAACGCAAGAAGGCGGAAAACCGCGAACGGCACCAGAAGCGCCTCAGCTGAACGGTGGCTCGCGCCGCTCTGTGAGCAGTGATAGCATCGAACCGCCCCGATCATGCCAGGTACGGGGTTGCATACCATCAGGGACGATAACAAGGACAATCCCATGTCATATCAAGATCTTGAACAACATCAGCAACAGATCCATCGCTTTAGCCATCTCGCCGCCATCTGCGGCTGGGATCAGGCAGCCATGATGCCGGAGGGGGGCAACGACGCCCGCGCCGAAGCGATGGCCGAACTCGGTCTGCTGATCCACCAAAAGCGCACCGCCCCAGAGCTCGGCGACTGGATTGCCAAGGCCGAGAGCGAGCCACTCGATGAAGTGCAACGGGCCAATCTCGGCGAGATCAAGCGCCAGTGGCAAGATGCCAGTCTGCTGCCCGGTGAGCTGGTTGAAGCGCTGTCGCTGGCCGGCAGCAAGTGCGAGCACGCCTGGCGTAGTCAGCGCAAGAATAACGACTGGGCCGGGTTTGCCCCCAACCTCGAAGAGGTGGTGAAACTCTCCCGTGAGGTGGCGCAGTTGCGGGCCGATGCCCTCGGCGTGCGCCCCTACGACGCCATGCTGGCCCTCTATGAACCGGGCATGACCAGTGCGCGGCTGGATCAAATCTTCGGTGATCTGGCCAGCTGGTTGCCGGATCTTATCCAGACTGTGAGCGAACAGCAAAAGGGCGATACCCTGCAGCTGCCGCAAGGCCCCTTCCCCATTTCCGCCCAACAAGCGCTCGGTCAGGAGGTGATGGGACTGCTTGGCTTTGATTTCGCCCGTGGTCGCCTCGATGTCAGCAGTCACCCCTTCTGTGGCGGGGTGCCGACCGATGTACGGATCACCACCCGCTACAACGAGCAGGAGTTTGTCTCCAGCCTGATGGGCATAGTGCACGAGACCGGCCACGCCCGTTACGAGCAGGGCTTGCCGCGCCAACTGCTGGGTCAACCGGTGGCCGAAGCACGATCCATGGGCATTCACGAGAGCCAAAGCCTGTTTTGCGAGATGCAGCTCGGTCATGATCCCGCCTTCCTGGCGCTACTGGCCCCGCGCATTCGCCACCACTTCGGCGAACAGGCCGCGTTTGCGACTGACCATCTGGCCAGACTCTACAACCGAGTCGAGCCCGGCTTTATCCGGGTCGATGCAGACGAGGTGACCTATCCGGCCCACGTTATTCTGCGCTACGAGCTGGAACGCGACTTGGTAGAGGGACGGATCGAGGTGGCCGACATCCCCGAGCTGTGGGATACCAAGATGCAGCAGTGGCTGGGGCTATCCACCCAAGGCAACTACCGCAATGGCTGTATGCAGGATATTCACTGGACCGACGGCTCATTCGGCTACTGCCCGAGCTACACCCTGGGTGCCATGTATGCCGCTCAGCTGCGCTTTGCCCTCGAAAAAGAGCT
>JBOFSK010000231.1:0-4841 GCA_051651505.1 Aeromonas sp. | reverse complement strand
TCCAGCAAGGTCGGCTGTTGGGGCTGGATGCCCAATATATCACCCGGATTTATCACACCATCATCGAAGACTCTGTGCTGTCCCAGCAGGCCTATCTACAAAGCCTGCTCAACCCGGAGCAGCAGGAGCCGATGACCAGCGTCGCCTATTTGGGACCGCGCGGTTCCTACTCCAGCTTGGCCGCTCGCAAATATCTGGCCCGCTACAAAGATCAGGTGATCGAGGTCAATTGCCAGAACTTTCGCGAAGTGCTGGATGCGGTGGAGTCGGGCCGCGCCGCCTTTGGCGTGCTGCCCATCGAGAACACCAGCTCCGGCTCGATCAATGAAGTCTATGATGTGATGCAACACACCAGCCTCTCCATCGTCGGTGAGCTCACCTACCCCATCGAACACTGCATTCTCACCGCAGTGCCGACCGAGCTTGGCCGCATCAAGACCTTCTATGCCCATCCGCAAGTGTTTCAGCAGTGTTCCCACTACTTGAGCAAACTGGATGGAGCGCGCCACGAGATCTGCGACTCCTCCTCCAGTGCCATGATGAAGGTCAATGAGCTGGCCAGCCCGGAGGCGGCGGCCATCGGCAGCGCCGCCGGGGGGGAGCTCTATGGCCTCAAGGTGCTGGCCGAGCAACTCGCCAACCAGAAAGAGAACTACAGCCGCTTTATCGTGGTGGCACGCAAACCCATCGACGTAGCGCCGCAGATCCCGGCCAAGACCACCCTCATCATGTCCACCTCCCAGCAACCGGGTTCACTGGTGGAAGCCTTGCTGGTACTGCGCAGCCACGAGATAAACATGACCAAGCTTGAATCCCGACCGGTACAGGGCAACCCATGGGAGGAGATGTTCTATCTGGATGTGTCTGCCAATCTGCAGACCCCGGCCATGCAGGCCGCGCTGGTGGAGCTGACCAAGATCACCCGCTATATCAAGGTACTTGGCTGCTACCCGAGTGAGGATGTGAAACCCACCGCAGTGCCGCCGGTACTGATGGGCAACTGATCCGTTCTGCCAACAAAAAAGGCGAACATCCTGTTCGCCTTTGGTTTTTCTGCCTCGCGGTCAGAACTGACCAGCCATCAGCTGGTTAATGTTGTAGAGGGCGCGGGTATCGAGCTCCATCTCGGTGGCATAAGTATTACCACGGGGATAAGACGCCACCACCCGGGCACCACGGACCATACCCGCCACCGAGACCTCCAGCGAGTTGGCAGTCTGGGTCAAATCCTTGTAACTGCTCTGAGCGCGCACCTGCTGACCATTAAGCTGCTCGGCCAGCTCACGATAGGCATCCATCTTGGAGGCGCGAATAGCCTGCAACATCTTCTCCGACCGGGAGGGGCCGGGCTGAATATCGATCACCGCATAGCCCACCGCCTTGAGCACCGGAAAATCATCAGGCTTACCCTCTTGGGTGTAATCCACCACCCGATTACCACTGCAACCGGTCAGCAGCAGCGCCAACAGACAACCAAACAGGATCTTCATGACTCACTCCTTATGGGGTCAGGTTAACCAGATGACCACCAGGCCGGGCCTGACTATCACGCATCAGATAACCACGGTTGACCGATGCCCGTCCAAACGCATTGTTGGCGCCTACCAGATATTGTTGCGGGATCAGGCTCTGGGCCGTGGTCTCCACCATCTTGGTACGCATATCGATGATGCGGGCGTTAACCAGGATCCCCTTGCTGTTGCGACTGAAGGTACCGACCAGAATACGGGAAATAGGCAAACGGGAAGAGAGCTCCTTGTAGTTGCGGCTCAGCACAAAATCCCCCTGCGGGGCGACTTTGATACTACCGGTCAACTTGAAATCCACCACCACCTCGCCACGACGGTTGAGCTCATAGATAAAGCTCTCTCCGAGTTGCTGCCCCATCCAGTTGGTATCTTGCAAGGTATCGAGATCGACAAAAGAAGCCACTGCAATGGGCTCGGTCAGGGTAGTGAGGGATTTTCGCTCCATCAACTGATCGGTCATCCGCGCCACCAACCAATTTAGCTCCATTCCCGGTACCGCCTGGCGTGGGTCACCCAGATCCCTATTGATGGGGTCGGAACCACACCCGGCCAATGCCAGGACGAGCGCCAACGCCGTGATGAATTTATTCATGGATACCTATCCTGTATCTGCACCTGACTTGTTATCGGTCCCACTGGATAAAGCTTGAGTCAGGAATAAGGCATGATTCTTGCTTTTTTACTCATCATTGTCAGCACAACCAGAGGCTGCCCCTCGGCACCTGTTGTGATCCATGTTGGCCAGCGGAGTCTATTTCAGCAAGAAATGGCCAGACGGCCCGCCTACTCAAGGTATCAGCTATGAAACTACCGCTGTTGTTGACCCTGCTGCTGGTCAGCCTGAGCGCCCAGGCCGAGCTTATCGAAGCCCAGGGCAGCGCCGCCATTTTAGGTGGGGATGAATCCTATGCCCGCGAGCAAGCAACCCGCGATGCCCTGCGCCAAGCGCTGCTGGCGAGCGGTGCGGCCGTCTCCAGCATCCAGCGCCTGGAAAATGGCAGCCTGCAATCGGAACAGATCCAGATCCGATCCGCTGGCGATATTCGTCAATACCGGCTCAAGCGGGAAGAAGTGCGCAACGGCCGCATGTACATCACCCTGATGGCTGACATTCAGGCCGAACGCCAGCTCTGCCAGACCCAACACATCGCCAAGGATTTGACACTGGTCAGGCTGCGTATGCGCAACCCGGATCAAGCCAGTTACGGAGCCATGGACGACATGCCACAAAACCTTTCGCGCCACCTCTTCGAAACCTTGGCCAATGCCCAGCAAGGGGTCGCCGTGCGCCAGTGGCTGGACGAAAACCTGCGCATCGACCCGCTCCACCTGCAACAGGGGGATCGCAGTGCCCTCGAAGAGATTAAGGCACTCAGCCTGCGCACCGACAGCCAGTATCTGGTACTCGGCAGCATCGACGATCTCTCCCTCGAAGAACAGGGTAACCAGTTGACCCGCTGGTATCAGGATCCCATTCGCAACTTTCGCATGCAACTTTATCTGTTCGACGGTATTAACGGCAGCCTGATCAACCGCAAAGTCTACCAGGGCCGGGCCAGCTGGACCTTTGACAAGCGCGATAAGGTGGGCAGCAGCAGCGGCCAGTTCTGGCAATCAAGCTACGGTCAGGAAGTCAGCTACCAGCTGCAGCAAGCGGCTCAGGACCTGGTCGCCCAGCTCACCTGCGCGCCGGTCACCGCCCGGGTGGTCGGCCAGCACGAGCGCGGCCCCTACATCAACCTAGGCCGGCACAACGGCATCAAACTCGGCGACCAGTTCCGCATCCAGCACAACGCTGACTTCGTCGACCCTTACGGTAAGTCGCGCATGATGCGCAACCCGGCCGATGGCCTGTTCGACGTGGTACAGGTGTTCGATGATGGCGCCATCATCAGCAGCCAGAACAAATATTCGCCGTTTAATATCCAGAATGGCGATTTGGCAGTATTGGAATAAGAATCAAGGGTTTAAAAGGGAGTTGCTTCTTGTATAATGCCGCCAGCAAGCTCCCGTAGCTCAGTAGGATAGAGCGGTCCCCTCCTAAGGGACAGGCCACTGGTTCGACTCCAGTCGGGAGCACCATATAAAACAAGGGGTTAGCATCTTCACGATGCTAACCCCTTGGTCGTTTTTGGCTCTGACTTGCACCAGCCCATGCCGTTAAAATCTCAAGGATGGGCGGCCCCTTGCGACTACTGTTTATTCATCCGCGCTTTTAAATCAGCAAAGGGGTTATGAGTCGCCCCACCGGCTGCATTTTTGACATCTTCGCCCGCAACAACGGTCGAGCCATATTGATAGGCTTCGGTGTACTTTGCATGCTCATGATCGTGGCAGTACAGACAAAGCAGTTCCCAGTTACTGCCATCTTCAGGGTTGTTGGTGTGATCGTGATCAATGTGATGTACCGTCAGTTCACGCAGATTTGAGTAAACAAATTCCCGTGAGCAGCGCCCACATATCCAAGGATAAAGTTTGAGGGCTTTCTCACGGTAGCCGCTTTCTAGTTTTGCGTAGTTCTTAGCGATAATGGCCATAATCGATAGTGATCCCTCCGTCTTTTCTGGACCCCACCATAACGGTTCCTAGGGTACTCGCTCCAGCATAATTGATTCGGCTTGCGTGATGATCATCACAGTTTAATACACCTTAAATCCCGGTGATCAGGCTGCCAAGTATGTAGATGATCTACACCATGATCACACACAGAGGCAGCAGAAAAACAAAAAGGCCACCGCGATGCGGTGGCCTTTTTGCTGTTTTCACACAATTTGGTGGAGCTACGCGGGATCGAACCGCGGACCTCTTGCATGCCATGCAAGCGCTCTCCCAGCTGAGCTATAACCCCAAATTCAGTGCTCAATAAATGGTTCTGGCGGCCATCTATCGTTAATCTTGGTGGAGCTACGCGGGATCGAACCGCGGACCTCTTGCATGCCATGCAAGCGCTCTCCCAGCTGAGCTATAACCCCAAATTCGGTACTCAACAAATGGTTCTGGCGGCCATTTATCGTCAATAGTGGTGGAGCTACGCGGGATCGAACCGCGGACCTCTTGCATGCCATGCAAGCGCTCTCCCAGCTGAGCTATAACCCCAACTCACCTCGGCGCTACCAAAGTTATCTCCGGCAACGGAGGCGGATGATAGGCATCACCTGCTTTGCTGTCAACCCTAAAATATAAGCACACAACCCGTTTGCTCAAAGTTAGAGCTGATTGCTTGATTTAACAGCGAAACTGATGCCATCCCTCTGTTTTTGGTCATAAATCACTTTTACTGCCGGCACAGCGACCACTCTGGTGCGCCGCCAA
>JBOFSK010000230.1:0-4280 GCA_051651505.1 Aeromonas sp. | reverse complement strand
GGCGTAACCGCGTATGATGGACAAAACAAAAGGAGTCTTGGCGATGAAATGGTTCACTCTGTTGCTGTTATTGGGGGCCGGTACGGCCTCTGCGGCGTGCCCCGATTACTTCAATGTGGAGATGCGGGAGCTCAATAGTACCGAGCGCCATAATCTCTGTCAGCTGACCGAGGGCAAGGTGGTGCTGGTGGTCAATACCGCCTCCTATTGTGGCTACAGCGGTCAGTTCCGCGATCTGGAGACGCTCTATCAGAGCTACAAGGATAAAGGGCTGATGATTCTGGGCTTCCCCTCCAACGACTTCTGGCAGGAGGCGGGCAACGAGACCAAGACCGCCGGGGTGTGCCGTCGCGACTATGGGGTGACGTTTCCCATGTTTAATCGGGTGACGGTACGGGGTTCCGATGCTGTCCCGCTGTTCAAAGGGTTGGCGGCCGCCGCCGATGGGGATGCCCCAAACTGGAACTTTCATAAATATCTGGTGGGGCGCGATGGCAAGCTGATCGCCAGCTACGGTGCCAACCAGAATCCAGCCGACGACCCTCTCAAACTGCAGATCACCCGGGCACTGGGGCTCTGACTCTACCCCTTGGCGGGTCACTCTGGAATAATGGGGGCCCGCCACTCAATCTGGTTACCCTGTGCTGCAACGTCTTCCCCAAATGGCGATCTTCGATGTGCTGGTGCGCGAGCAGGGGATCTCTGCCGCCGCCCGCCGTCTTGGGGTCTCCAAATCCCATATCAGCAAGCAACTAGTGCTACTTGAAACCTCGCTCGGTGCCCAGTTGGTACAGCGCACCACCCGCCGTTTCGTCCTGACCGAGTTGGGGCTCGCATATGCCCGCCACTGCCATGCGCTAGTGGCGGTGGCGCAGGAAGCGGACGCCATGATTGCCGAGCGGCGGGGCAAGGTGAGCGGGGTGCTCCATCTTGGGGTGGGTCAATCCTTTGGGCGGTTGCACGTTATCCCTCAGCTCAAGATATTTCAGGATCGTTATCCCGAGCTGGAGCTGGAGGTGTCCTTGTTCGACCATAAGACCAATCTGGTGGATGAGGGGCTAGATCTGTGGATCACCACTTATGAGGACAAGCCAGAAGGGCTAGTGGGGCAGCGGTTGGCGGATATCGGCTTTGTGCTGGTGGCCTCGCCGGATTACCTGCTGAGCCATGGTACGCCGCTCCACCCCAAAGATTTGGCCCAGCACAACTGCATTACCTACCAGAGTCGGGAGCGGCGCTATCACCAGTGGTCGTTCCGCCAAGGCAAGGAGCGCCAGACAGTGCAGGTGGCAGGCAACTATCGGGTGGATATGGCTGAAGCGGTGCGGGATGCCGCGTTGGCGGGGCTCGGCATCGCTTATGTTGCCAACTATCTGCTGGATAAAGAGCTGCAAAGTGGCAAGTTGATCCCGCTGCTGCCCCAGTGGCGGCCCAATCAGCAAATGGCGGTGCACGCTGTCTATGCCCGGCGTGAACATCTGGACCCTAAAATCCGGCTGTTTATTGATTTTTTAAAGGAAAGCTTCGGCGCCTTACCCTATTGGGAGCAGCGACTCGTCCCCTGGGTCGGCAGGCGATTGTCCGGCATTGAGGAATGATTGTTTCCATATATAAACAAAACCCATTCCCCGTTACTTAACATCAGCCAAATCAACCGGTTGGCGCAATCGATGTCGTGCAAACGTTTTTCCTAACATGATGGCAACCAAGTCGCCTTGCAGTGCCGGGGAGAGAGGTGCAGAATCCGCGCCCATCTTTAGTCCCCCTTGATGGAGTCCCTATGATTGCCCTGCTCGGCATCCTGAGTATCCTGGCGCTGGCCGTGATCTGCTCTGATAATCGTCGTCGTATCCCGTTGCGAACAGTGGGCCTTGCCCTTAGTCTGCAAGTCATTTTTGCGGGGCTGGTGCTCTGGCTACCTGCCGGTCAGCACGTGCTGAACGGAGTCAGCGACAGCGTCAGCAGCGTGATCGGTTATGGTCAGGAGGGGATCGCCTTCTTGTTTGGTGATCTGGCCAAATTCAAGCTGGGCTTCATCTTTGCCTTCAATGTGTTGCCGGTCATTATCTTCTTCTCTGCGGTGATCGCTATTCTCTATCACGTCGGCATCATGCCGCGGGTGATCGCCCTGCTGGGCGGTGCGCTGCAGAAGCTGTTGGGTACTGGCCGCGCCGAGAGCCTCTCCGCGACCGCCAACATCTTCGTTGGCATGGTAGAAGCACCGCTGGTGGTTAAACCCTATCTCTCCAAAATGTCTGATTCCCAGTTTTTTGCAGTGATGAGCTGCGGCCTCGCCTCCGTCGCCGGTGGTACCCTGGTGGGTTATGCCAGCCTGGGGGTTGAGCTTAAATACCTGATTGCAGCGGCCTTTATGTCGGCGCCAGCCGGTCTGGCCATGGCCAAAATCCTGGTGCCGCCTATGGCTGATGATGTCGATCACTGTCAGGACGTGGAGATCCCCCGTGCCACCAACGTGATTGAAGCGGCGGCCGATGGCGCCATGTCCGGTCTCAACATCGCGGTGGCGGTCGGTGCTACCCTGCTGGCGTTTGTCGGCGTGATCGCCATGCTCAATGGCCTGCTCGGCTGGGCCGGTGATCTGGTCGGGTTGGAGTTGAGCTTCCAGATCATTTTGGGCTGGCTGTTTGCCCCTGTCTCCTGGCTGATCGGGGTGCCTTGGGATCAGGCTCAAGCTGCGGGCGCGCTGATCGGTACCAAGATCGTGGTCAATGAGTTTGTGGCCTTTATTGATTTGGTCAAAGATCAGACCTTGAGCGAGTCGAGCAAGGCTATCGTGACCTTTGCCCTGTGTGGTTTTGCCAATATCTCTTCTATGGCGATCCTGATCGGTGGTCTGGGGTCCATGGTGCCGGAACGTAAATCCTTCATCGCCCGTTACGGTATGCGCGCTATTCTCTCCGGCGTGTTGGCCAACCTGATGAGTGCTTGTCTGGCCGGGCTGTTCCTCGCACTCTAGCGTGGTGAGTGTCAGACTAGAAAAAAAGGCGCCTTATGGCGCCTTTTTTATTTTTGTTGCTTAAATTCAGTCGACATAAAAAGTCTGCTGGAAGGTGAGGGTCTGTTGCTGGCCGCCACCCATGATCTTCAGGGTGAACTGATAGGTATCTTCGTTGCGATAGGGAAGCGTTGCCAGATAGTAGATGGCATCCCCCTCTTTTACTTCCTGAAAGCTCAGGGTGCGGAGGGTGCCGGTCAAGTTCTTGGCTTCACCGCTGATCCCCACCGCCTGGGCCACTTTCTGTTTGTCTTGTACTGCAATATTAATAATGGCGTTGTAGCGGCTGCGCTCTAGCCCGTAGGTCTTGGCAACCTCGGGGGTGAGGAAGCTCGAGTTAAACGCGCTGTAGTGCACCTGCCAGGGGCCCAGCTCTTTCATCTGTTCTGCCTTGATCGGCAGGGTTATCAGCAGTGCCAGCAGGCAACTCATCCAGGCTGTTTTCATCTGTCATCCCTCTCGTATCTCAGGTTGGTTCTGGCCTAGTGGCTCAGCCTTGCCCTTCATTTAGCAGTGCACTGACTACTGGCGGCCACTGTTTGGGGCTGTCGATGGCGACCGTTTTGTGCCGCCCCAGCTCCCCCCGCACTATGGTGACCTGCCCCTTGGCTACCTTGAACTGCTTGGCCAAAAATTTAATCAGGTGACTGTTGGCCTGGCCATCAACGGGCGGCGCCGTGATGGCCACTTTCAACTCTTCGCCGTGCAAGCCGATGATCTGATCCCGACTCGCCTTGGGCTGGATCACCAGATGCAGTACCAGTTCATCCCCCTGTTGCAGGACGGCTGGCATCAAATCATCCACCACATCTGGCCGAACAGGTCACCCAGCAGGTAGTTAATAGCTTGCAGCGCGATAAAGGCAACCAGTACCGACAGGTCCAGCCCGCCCAGTGCCGGTAGCATACGGCGGATGGGCGCAAGGAAGGGTTCGGTCAGCTGGTGCATCACGTATTCGATGGGGTTGCGACCCTGACTGACCCAGCTCAGGATGGCGCGGATCAGCAAGATCCAGAAGATCATCGAGCCCACTTTTTTCAGCACAGTGAGGACGGCGAACAGGCCAAGGCTGAGCCAGTCTGCCAGCAGCACATTCATGCTCTTGAGCAGGGCCAGCTTGGCAAAGGCGATCAGCAGCGCCAATACCACGGAGGCGAGATCGATACCGCCAAAGCCCGGGATAATACGACGCAGCGGGATCACCAACGGATTGGTCAGCTTGACCACCATCTGGCTCATCGGGTTGTAGAAGTCGGCGCGGGCC
>JBOFSK010000229.1:0-1031 GCA_051651505.1 Aeromonas sp. | reverse complement strand
TGTATGCTTAAGGTTGACAATGATTGATGTTTATAGTGAATGCCCCTATAAATTATTTTATATTTACGATTTAGTTTTAATCTTAATGATGCGTGCTAAGTGAGCGAACATAAATGATCACGGATCTCTCTCTCTCTCTACCGTTTAGTAACTTGTGCATTGTTTTACTTGTTTTTGATAGATCCGAACGAACTACAAACTTTCCTGTGATGTCTGTGAGAAAGTGATATTAACGCGACAAGCTCGCGCATCTGTGCCGCTGCGCACTCAATCCACTCTGTGTGCTTTGCTTATTAGCTCGTGCACATCAGCTATAAGGCGTTAATACTGAATGTTTAACATTATATTGATTGCGTACATATACTTCGTAGACATTCTTAATCTCTAATAACTCTATTCTGCTCTCTGTTGATCTGTTGTCGGTGTTTCTTTGCCTGAATACGCACTTGTCACATGCTGTGTGGTATCGGCGTTTGGTATCGGGGCATTTTAATGAGTACGAGTATGAGTACAGGAGCTCAGTATCGGGGCCGATACCAGTATCTGTCACGAATCGAGCTTCTGCGGCTCCCTCCGCTCACCACCAGAGGGAGCCGTCATTAGAACTAAGGACTATTCACGGACTCCATTTCCCACAACCCCTTGCTTCACCTTTCACCTGCACAGCTGTCGGCCATCACTTCACTAATCACACACACTTTAAAAGCCACGCTCACACACAGACATTCGCGAAGTCTTGTATTCCCAGTGTTGCATTTCCGAGCGTTATTACCCGTGTTTGTTTTCCCTGTTGCCAACTCTGTGTGTTCCTCGTTCCTGATCGTTCTCCGCCTGCCTTTCGACCCACGCCTGCCTTTGGATTATCCCTCGTTTGCTAGCTGCCTGCCTCGACCCCCTTTGCATGGACTTTGTTTATGACTCTGGATTATTCTACGTTGTTCCTGTTTGCTGTTACCTGACCCTGCCTGTTTATTACGATTGTTTATTAAAGTTTGCATATGGATCTATACACCGCTGACTCCCTCGTTACA
>JBOFSK010000228.1:0-1739 GCA_051651505.1 Aeromonas sp. | reverse complement strand
ACCGATGTGCCTGATACCGACTGGTCGCTGGTGCTGGTCGTAGATAAAGAGGCGCTTGAAGCCCCGCTCTCTTCGCTGTTGTTGACCCAGTTGGGGATGGCCCTGTTGGTGCTGGTGGCGAGTATCCTCGCCATCTCCTGGTTGACCAGTCTGCTATTGGGGCCACTTGCCAAGGTTTCGCAGGCCCTGGCCCGGATCGCCGACGGCAAGGGTGACCTGACCCAGCGCATCAAGATCGATGCCAACGATGAAGTGGGCCAGTTGGCGGACAGCTTCAACCGCTTTGTCGGCAGTCAGCACCAGCTGATCGGTAATATCCGCCAGCTGGCCAATGAGCTTAATGCTGATGCCGAGCGCAGTCTGGTGACCACTCAGGCTGCCGTTGATGAGTTGCAGCGTCAGCAGCAGGAGGTGACTATGGTCGCCACGGCTGTTACCGAGATGGCAAGCGCCACGATAGAGATTGCCGGTAATGCCGAGAACACAGCCGCGGCTGCCCAGCAATCGGCCCAGAGCAGTGAACAGGGCAAGATGCTGGTCAACAAGACCCGTCAGTCCATCAATGGTCTGGCCGAAGAGGTGGGACAGGCGACCGATGTGATCGGTGAGCTGAGCCGCCATGCACAGGCTATTTCCAGCATCCTCTCTACCATTCAGGGGATTGCCGAGCAGACCAACCTGTTGGCGTTGAACGCGGCCATCGAAGCGGCCCGTGCCGGTGAGCAGGGCCGTGGTTTTGCGGTGGTGGCGGACGAGGTGCGGGTATTGTCGCGCCGCACCCAAGACTCGACTCAGCAGATCCAGTCCACCATCGAGACGCTGCAGCAGACCACTGCTCGCGCGGTGAGCCTGATGCAGACCAGCCAGGGGCTTGCTGACAACAGTGTGCAGGATGCAGCTGCCGCGGCGGCCGCGCTGGAAGAGATCACTCAGGCGGTGTCGCTTATCTCTGATATGGCGGGTCAGATTGCGACCGCGGCCGAGGAGCAGACCCAGGTGACCTCAGAGATCACTCAGAACACCACCGCCATCAAGGATGTGAGTGATGAAATCACCGCCGCTGCCATGCGCGATTTGGATCAGGCGCAGCGCTTAAAAGGGCGTGCCACCGAGCTTAATCAGCAGGTATCGACCTTTATCCTGTAAGCCTCAAGGTTAAAGCGTATCTTGGCTGTCATAAAAAAGCCCCGCACTCTCTGGAGTGCGGGGCTTTTGTTTGGTGGTTGCAGGCAACTTACAGGAACGGCAGCGCCATAAACAATTTGATCACCATGGCGTTGATGATGTCGATGAAGAAGGCGCCGACCATGGGCACTACCAGGAATGCCAGGTGGGAGGGGCCAAAGCGTTGGGTGACGGCCTGCATATTGGCAATGGCGGTAGGGGTGGCACCTAAGCCAAAGCCGCAGTGACCAGCAGCCAGCACGGCCGCATCGTAGTTGCTGCCCATCACCCGGAAGGTGACGAAGATGGCGTAGAGTGCCATTGCCACTGTCTGGGCGGCGAGCAAGATAAAGATGGGCAGGGCCAAACTGGCCAGATCCCACAATTTCAGGCTCATCAGCGCCATGGCGAGGAACAGCGACAGGCTGACGTTGCCCAGCAGGGAGACTTCGCGATCGCTCACCTCATGCCAGTTGAACAAGGTCAACAAGTTGCGCAGCAGCACCCCGACAAACAGCACGCAGACGAAGATCGGCAGCTCGAGCGCACCGCCCTTCAGATAAGCGGAGAGTAGC
>JBOFSK010000227.1:0-1218 GCA_051651505.1 Aeromonas sp. | reverse complement strand
ACGGCGAGCCCCGCCGCAAGTATGTTCTTGGCCGCATTGTGGTCACGGTCGTGGTGTGTGCCACATTCAGGGCACTCCCAGTCTCGTACCGATAACGGCAGTTTGGAAAGCGTGTATCCGCAGCAAGAGCAGCGTTTTGAACTGGCGAAAAACTGGTCTATGGCAACCATCGACCGGCCAGCCCATTCAGCCTTGTACGCCAGCTGGCGTACAAACTCACCCCAACTGGCGTCAGCAATGTGCTTGGCCAGCGTCGGGTTGCGGATCATGTTTTTCACCTTGAGTGATTCAACACACACAACTTGGTTCTCGTTAATCAGTGTGCGGGACAGCTTGTGCAAGTTGTCCTGTCGGCAATCGGAGATTTTGGCGTGAATACGGGCAACCTTGGCTTTTGCCTTGGCGCGGTTGGCGGAGCCGAGTTTCTTTTTACTCAGGCTGCGTTGGGCGCGGGCAAGCAGGGTTGCGTATTTGGCTGTGTGACGGGGGTTGCCAACCTTGTTTCCATTGCTGGTGACGAACAGGTCTTTTATGCCGAGATCGATGCCGACCATTTTGGGTGTGATGGGCAGGGTCTCGGGGTCGAAATCACACAGGCAGGATACGAAATATCGGCCCGCATGGTCTCTAGAAATCGTGATGGTGCTGGGCTCGCTGGGGAGTTGCCTGCTCCAGCGGATAGCCAGTGGCTCCTTGCTCTTGGCCATGTAGAGCTGGCCGTTTTTGTAGGTAAATGCGCTACGGGTCAGCTCAATGGATTGGCGATGGTGCTTCTTCTTGAAGGTGGGGTATTTGGCTCGCCCCTCAAAGAAGTTTTTGAATGCCGATTGTTGGTGCCGAAGACACTGCTGGATCGGTACGCAAGAGACGTCATTAAGCCAGTCGAACTCGCCGGAACGTTTGATTCTGGTCAGTTCAGCGTTGGCTTGGATGTAGCCGATTTTTTCTTGCCGCTGATAGAAGGCATCGGTACGCCAGCGCAGGATGTGGTTATAGACAAATCGGGTACAGCCGAACGTCTGAGCAAGCAATTGAGCTTGTTCAGACGTGGGGTGGCAGCGGTATTTGTAGGTGCGCTTTGTCATGCGTAACAAATTATCAAAATAAATGTGAAGATAGCAATAATTTAAAGGAGGAGCGAGAACAGGGGCGGCTAACGCCGCCGCGCTATCCCTCCCCGCCCTAAAAGGACGGGGTTTCTCGCGCAAAAAACGATGA
>JBOFSK010000226.1:0-1459 GCA_051651505.1 Aeromonas sp. | reverse complement strand
ATCGCCTGTTTGGCTTCATCAATACTTTGGTAGCCTGTTCTCGGCACCCATTCCGTTTTTAGGCTTCTAAACAGCCTTTCCATTGGCGCATTGTCCCAACAGTTGCCTCGACGGCTCATGCTCTGGGTTATTTGGTAGCGCCAGAGTTGCTGCCTGAATCGGCGACTCGTGTAGTGACTACCCTGATCGGAGTGAAACATCACGCCACTGGGCCGCCCTCTTGCCTCAAACGCCATGGTTAATGCCTTGCTGGTCAACTCGCTGTCAGGTGACAGCGATATCGCCCAGCCCACCGGCTTGCGGGCAAACAAATCAAGCACCACCGCCAAGTAAGCCCACTGCTTGCCGGTCCAGATATATGTCACATCGCCGCACCACACCTGGTTCGGTGTGGTCACTGCAAATTGCCTGTCTAGTTGGTTGGGGATCGCAAGATGCTCTTGCGCCGCCTTCTTATAGGCATGGTTGGCTTGCTGACAACTTACCAGCCCAAGCTCTTTCATCAGCTTGCTGGCGCGATAGCGACTCAGCGGCATGCCACGCATTGTGATAATACCCGCGATGCTCCTTGCGCCCGCAGAGCCGTTGCTTTGGTTGTGAGCCTTGCGAACTTCGGCCTGCAGCTTCACTCGTTCAGCGCTGATGGTCTGTGGCCGACGAGCCCAATATTTGTAGCTGCTGCGATGGATCCCGAATGTCTCGCAGATACGTTTAACACTAAAGCTCTTCTTGAGTCGCTCGACTAGCGAGAATTGTACAGGGAGTCCGACATCAAGAGAGCTGTAGCCTTTTTTAAAATTTGATTTTCTTCTTCTATCCGCTTGATTTTCTTCTCTAATTCACGAATTTTTTGTTGCTCTTGTGTCAGGGGGGAGGCTTTGGGTGTCTTCCCCTGCAACTCATTTTTCAATTGGTTTACCCATGCTCGCATGGCGCTGTCACTGACCCCCATCGCCTTGGCGGCATCAGGAATGGAGTAACTGTGTTCGGTTACCAATTTGGCCGCTTCAAGTTTGAACTCGGCACTGAAAGTGGGTCTTTTGTTGCTGGTCATTATTTCACCTGTCATTGAGGGCGTGATCTTATCACGCCACTTAATCAGGTGGCCAAATTCACTATGCCACTACACCCTGTTCACGACACCATCGCTAGGATCATCTCTCGCATCAAGCCAACGCAGTTCCAGACTGCCTTCATTCGTTGGTCTAATGCCATCAATGAACGCACGGATGGCGCGCTCGTCGCTATCGATGGCAAAACGTTGCGTAGCTCCTACGACCGCGAGGATCGCACATCCACCATCCACATGGTCAGCGCGTATGCCGCGGCTAACAAAATGGTGCTCGGACAAATCAAAACGGCGGCGAAATCCAATGAAATTACCGCCATTCCCGAATTGTTAACACTTCTCGATATAAAAGGGTGCCTCGTCTCCATAGATGCTATGGGATGTCAGACC
>JBOFSK010000225.1:0-1418 GCA_051651505.1 Aeromonas sp. | reverse complement strand
GCCAGAAAGGCGCCGCCCAGCGGGCCATCACCGGCACCATGGTCTTGGGGTCGAGCTGGCTCATATCCTCCGGGTGATCGCTATCCTCCGGTGGGCTGAAGGCCAGATGGCGCCCTTCGCTGTTGAGGGGCTGCCAGCGCAGCGGGGTGGCAGAGCGACGCATCGGGAAGAAACCGATAGTCGGCACATCGAGCGCCCCGGCGATATGGAGGGGCCCGGTACTGCCGGCGATAAACAGCGCGGCGTTGGCCAGCACCTGACAGAACATCGGCAAGCCATCACTGGAGCGATAGATCCAGCCATTGCCACCGTGGGCCAGCAACTCTGCCGCCAACCGTTCGGCCATTTCCTCCTCGCCAGGGCCTGCAGTCAGTACGCATTGCAGTTCGGGACAGGCCTGATTGAGCTTGATGATGGTGCGGGCATATTGCTCGATGGAGAGGTTGTTAGCCGAGCCACCACTGCCAGCATGCACCATCAGCCAAGGGCGGCTGGCATCGAGCTTGAGCTTGGCCGCCAGCTGCTCGCGCACCTGCCGCAAGGTGTCGTTATCGAACTGCAAGAAGGGGGCGCGGGGCTCCACCACATTGACCTGCTGGTCGGCCAGGAAGCGGCGGATTAACTCCAGATTGTACTCAGACTCCGGCTTTTGGGAGCGAGAGCGGCGCTGGAGCAAGCGCTGGTTGTAGAACACCTGCGCCAGCTTGGTCGCCGGCGCCAGCCGGTAAGGGATATGTGCCTTCCATACCAGCATGGCGTTGCGGGAGTTGGAGAAGAGACAGATGGAGGCATCAAACGCCGCCGCCTTGACTCGGGCCAGCAGCGCTCGCTGTTGCTCCTTGTCGGCCCGCACGCCCGGATCGATGATCACCTCGTCAATCCAGGGGCAGAGCCGGGCCAGGGGCGCAGTATAGGCCGGAACCAGCGCAGTCACATGACACGCCATGGCGCCTTTAAGCATGGCAAAACTCGGCCACGCCAGCATGAAGTCACCAATCTTGTCATTACGCACGACCAGAATACGTTTCATAAACATCCCTTTGCTCCCTGTTACCACGGCAAGGAGGCTTGATTCGCGATGGGCGTATTCTTGCCTGATGGCGGGCGATTCTCAAGCAAAGAGACTCACAGCAACTCATTTAAACAGCCACAACGGGTCTTTGGCGCTCGATCTGGCACACAAACTGATGCGCCAGCGGTCGCCGTAACGCGGTAATCCCCCCTATAATGCGAGCAAATTTACAGGTTGCAGGACTGCAAACATGACTACCAGGGTAATTTATCCCGGGACTTTTGATCCCGTGACCAATGGCCACACCGACTTGATCGAGCGAGCCGCCAAGCTGTTTGACGACGTGGTGGTCGGGGTTGCCAACAGCCCAAGCAAGCGCCCGCTGTTCGATCTGGCAGAACGGGTC
>JBOFSK010000224.1:0-2822 GCA_051651505.1 Aeromonas sp. | reverse complement strand
CTATCGGGATCGTCAGTACAAACTTATCGGTATTGTCTTTGACTTTTTGGGAGGCGCGCCAGGCCCGCACATAGAGAAAGACCCCCAGCGCGACCCCGCCAAAGATCACATACCACCAGTCCTGCATAAAGCGGGAGATACCGATCACAAACTTGGTGAAGGCTGGCAGCTCGGCGCCAAAGCTGGCAAAGATATCTTCAAATTGCGGGATCACGAACAGCAGCAGGATGGCGGTGACTATGATGGCCACCAGAATGACCATAGCGGGGTAGAACATCGCCTTCTTGATCTTGGATTTGAGGGCTTCGGATTTTTCCCGGTAGGTGGCAATCCGGTCAAAAATGGTCTCCAGCGACCCCGATTGCTCCCCCGCCGCCACCAGATCGCAATAGAGATCATCAAAATGGCGCGGGTGGCGACGCAGCGCCTCCGACATCGGGGTGCCAGTCTCCACATCGGCAGCGATCTGGCCCATCAGCTCGCGCATGGCGATCTTTTCATGGCTGCGGGCGAGGATCTGCAAGGTCTGCACCAGCGGCACCCCGGCCGAGAGCATGGTGGTGATCTGGCGAGTGGTGAGGGCAATATCCATCGGCTTGATCTTGGCCCCTGCCTTGGAGAAGAGCCCGGTCGATTTCTGGCCGACCTTGGTGACGTTTACCCCCTGCTTGCGCAGCTCCAGCTTGACCATGTTGCTGCTCTCGGCCTGCAGTTCGCCGGATACCTTCTGCCCCTTGCGGTTGACCCCCTGCCAGCGAAAGGTGAGGACTTTTTTGGGGGCATTACTCTTGTTCGCTAATGTTGCCATCGTTGCATCCTGCAATGGGGTCGGGGCTGGGGGTTGACGGCCAGTGCCACCGATCTCGGTCTGGGAGTCCGGCGGCGAGTGGGCCAACCGGCTACTGAATAAAGGCTACTGATATAAGCTACTGAATATAAGCCATTGATAAAAGGTGCTGAGCAAGGGTATTGAGAGCGGGTATGGCCTATTGGCGACGGCTAGCTGTGCCCCTCTTATACCTAGCTGCGACCTGGCGCGGGCTGGATGCCCCCCTTGCTGGATCAGTTGGTGGTGACCCGGTTGATCTCGGCCAGGCTGGTGACCCCCAGGCGGGCTTTCTCCAGGCCCGATATGCGCAGGGTGCGCATCCCCTCTTTTTGGGCGATGGCGGCGATCTGCAGCGAGTTGCCCCCCTCCATGATCAATTTGGCGATATTTTCCGACATCAGCATGATCTCGTAGATACCCACCCGCCCCTTGTAGCCGCCGGAACACTCGGAGCAACCGACCGGCTTGAACAGCTGCACCCCTGCCGCCAGCTGCGGCTCGGTAAAGCCCAGCGCCAGCAGCTCGGTCTCTGGCACGGAATCGGGCACCTTGCAGTGATCGCACAATTTGCGGGCCAGCCGCTGGGCCATGATCAGGGTCACCGAGGAGGCAATGTTAAAGGCTGGCACCCCCATGTTCATCATCCGGGTCAGGGTTTCGGCGGCCGAGTTGGTGTGCAGGGTCGAGAGCACCAGGTGACCGGTTTGCGCCGCCTTGATGGCAATTTCGGCGGTTTCGAGATCGCGGATCTCCCCCACCATCACCACGTCCGGGTCTTGCCGCAAGAAGGCGCGCAGGGCGCTGGCGAAGGTGAGCCCCGCCTTGGGGTTGACCTGCACCTGATTGACCCCGGGCAGGTTGATCTCTACCGGATCTTCGGCGGTGGAGATGTTCACTTCACTGGTGTTGAGAATATTGAGGCCGGTATAGAGCGACACCGTCTTGCCCGAGCCGGTGGGGCCAGTCACCAGGATCATCCCCTGGGGTTTGGCCAGCGCCCGCAGGTATTGGGCCTTTTGCCGGTCATCAAAGCCGAGCTGCTCGATATTGAGCCGCGCCGCCGAAGAGTCGAGCAGGCGGATCACTATCTTCTCGCCCCACATGGTGGGCAGGGTGTTGACCCGCATATCCATGGCGCGGTTGCGCGCCAGTTTTAACTTGATCCGGCCATCTTGCGGTAGCCGCCGCTCGGCGATATCGAGCCGCGCCATCACCTTGAGCCGGGCGGAAAAACGGTTGGCCAGATTGACCGGCGGGGTCGCTATTTCGTGCAAAATGCCATCGACCCGAAAGCGAATGCGGTACTTGTGCTCATAGGGCTCAAAATGCAGGTCGGAGGCGCCACGCTTGATGGCATCCATCATGATCTTGTTGATGTATTTGACGATGGGGGCATCGTCATCGCCGGCATTGACGCTCTCGTCGAGGCGACCATTGTCATCCGAGACTTCCAGCTCGGCGATCTCTGACTCGTCGAGCTCCCCCATGCCGAGGGCGTCGTGGTCACTCTCCAGCAGCTTGCCGATGGCGGCGGTGAGCTTGTGCTCTTCCACCAGCAGCGCCTCGGTATGCTGGCCAAAGCTAAAGCCAAAATCTTCCAGCGCCGCCACATTGGTGGGGTCGGACATGGCGATATAGAGGGTCTGGCCCTGGGTATAGACCGGCAGTGCGTGGTGTTTTTCAATCAGCTTTTCGTTGAGGTATTTCTGCGGGATCTCGGCCAAATCGAAGGCGGCAAGATCCAGCAGAGGTACCCCATACTCCTGCTCGCAAAACTCGGCCAGCCGCTTGCTGTCGAGGATCTGGTTGTCCACCAGCACGCTGACAAAGGGGATGCGCTGGGCCCGCGCCTGGCTCAGGTAGCGCTGGGCATCCTCTTCACTGATCAGGGAAGAGGCGGCCAGGCCAGTGGCCAGGCCGCTATTGGGGATTGCTGTCATGCGTTAGCAGAGACCGCCGGCCTCACATTCACCACCGCGAGCCCATATAATCT
>JBOFSK010000223.1:0-1464 GCA_051651505.1 Aeromonas sp. | reverse complement strand
CTCAGAGAGATCAGACGTGACTCGGCGAGGCTCTGGGATACCAGACGTGACTCTGCGAGGCTCTGGGAGATCAGACGTGACTCGGCGAGGCTCTGGGAGATCAGACGTGACTCGGCGAGACTCTGGGAGATCAGACGTGACTCGATGTGATCCTTGGAGGTTTGGTGTGATGTGTAGTGGCCCAGGCAGATCAAACGAGAAGTGAAGTGCAGTGTTGTCCTGACTAGACTCAGGCTGGGAAGCTGTGTCCTGGCTTGACTCAGGAAGTGCAAATGTGCCTTGGCCTGGCTCAGGAGGTGCAACAGTGTCTTGGCTTGGTTCAGGAAGTGCAACCGTGTCTTGGCTTGGTTCGGAGAGTACCGTAGTGACTTGACTTGACACAGAAAGTGGAATAGTGAGCTGACTTAGTTCAGGATGTGCTGCTGTGCCGTGACTTGACTCAGGAGAGCTGGACGGAACCAGCGGAGACACAGGAGAGCTGGACGGAACCAGCGGAGACATAGGAGAGCTGGACGGGACCAGCGGAGACACGGGAGTGCTGGACGGGACCAGCGGAGACGCAGGAGACTCCGGAGTGCTGGACGGGACCAGCGGAGACTCAGGAGTGCTGGACGGAACCAGCGGAGACTCTTGGAGATCTGACGAGACGTGGCGTGACTCTTGGAGATGTAGTGTGTTGTGCAGTGACTCTGGAAGGGCGGCCATGACAGGTGCTGACTCTGGAAGGGCGGCCATGACAGGTGCTGACTCTGGAAGGGCGGCCATGACAGGTGCTGACTCTGGAAGGGCGGCCATGACATTAGCGGGCGCTGACTTGGCGGGCTTGACGTTAGCGGGCGCTGACTTGGCGGGCTTGACGTTAGCGGGCGCTGACTTGGCGGGCTTGACGTTAGCGGGCGCTGACTTGGCGGACTTGAAGTTAGCGGGCGAATCAGCCGCCAGCAGCGGCGGGAGGTCCTCCTCCTCCACGAGACCCACAGTAAATGACGAGCCCTCGCACCATAAAGCATAGTCCAGGTAGTGGGCGAGGGAAGTGCGTGGGCCCTCAAATCTCATCCGAGACTTGAGTGGTTCATTTAGTCCAGAGAAAAACAGTTCAATAAACAGAAACTCATCATAATATGGTGTTTGTTCAACGAGTTTGCATAGCAGATGAACGTAGTCCTCAATGGACATGTTGCCTTGCCTGAGGTTCAATAGTTGATCCACTGGGTCCATGATGAAGCCGAGGGGTGGATAAAAGTCGCTGGATCTGAAGGTGGCGAAGTCTTCTGTAACGAGGGAGTCAATGGCGTTAAGATCCAAGTGCAACTTTATTAAACAAGCGTAGTATAACAGGCGGGGTCATGAAACAGCAAACAGGAACAACGTAGAATAATCCAGAGTCGTAATCAGAGTCCATGCAAAGGGGTCGGGGCAGGCTGAGTAGACAAAGGATAATCCGTAGGCAGGCGTGGGTCGAAA
>JBOFSK010000222.1:0-1370 GCA_051651505.1 Aeromonas sp. | reverse complement strand
GTAGAGGCCGAGCAGGGAGGGGATCACCAGCGGCCAGTAGCCGAAGGGGGAGAAGGCCAGCACGGCGATGGCACCAGAGGCCAATGCACTGAGGCTTAACAGAATTTTGGAAGTAACAGGGGATAATCTCACGGGCGATGGTGCTCGTCTTGGTGTGCAACTGGGGTCGAATGGCCGGTATCTTAACCTGTAAGGGGGTTAACGGCGAGCCTCGATGGTTGCCCTGCACAGCACAACGCCCCGAGGTCGGGGCGTTGTTTCAGGTATCGAGCAGATTTGCTTACTGCGGCTCGGATTGTGCCGCGGCATGATGCTCGGGGATCTTCACCTGCAGCTGTTGCAGCCGGCGTCGGTCGGCATGCATCACCTTGAACAGATAACCGTCCAGTTCGATCTCTTCGCCTTTTTTCGGCAGGTGGCTGAAGGCGTGCATCACCAGACCGCCGACAGTGTCCACCTCGTCATCGCTGAACTGGGTGCCGAAGAAGTCGTTGAAGTCCTCGATCTCGGTCAGGGCGCTGATGGAGAAGACCCGCTTGCTAAGGCGGCGGATTTCGTCCGGTTCATCCTCGATATCGTCAAACTCGTCATCGATCTCGCCAACGATCAGTTCCAGAATGTCTTCGATAGTTACCAGACCGGAGACGCCACCAAATTCGTCGACCACGATGGCCATGTGGTAGCGCTCTTCGCGAAACTCCTTGAGCAGACGGTCAACCCGCTTGCTTTCAGGCACAATCACTGTGGGGCGCAAGATTTTTTCGAGCTGCAGCGGCTCGCTGGCGTGATGGCCGCCAAACCCGAACGGGAGCAGATCCTTGGCGAGCAGTATGCCCTCCACATGATCTTTGTCTTCGTTGACCACCGGGAAGCGGGAGTGACCTGACTCGATAATCACCGGTAGAAACTCATCTACTGGCTGGGATTTCTCGATGGTGACCATCTGGGAGCGGGGGATCATAATATCGCGGACCCGAAGATCGGCGATTTCCAGCACCCCTTCGATCATGTCTTTGGTGTCTTGATCGATGAGGTCTCGCTCTTCGGCATCGGCAATAACATCTACCAAATCATTACGGTCTCTTGGCTCGCCTTGGAAAAGTTGGCTGATTTTGTCGAGCCAGGTTTTCTTCGGTGAGCCGGTACTAGGGTGATCGTCGGTCATTTTTTCTCTTGGTTACTCGCTTCAACACATAGGGAATTGTTCAAATTATATAAGGATGGTCAGCGGCTGTTTCAAGTCGATGACATTCCCGCCTGTTACTCTTGATCGTTGAGATAAGGATCGGCAAACCCGAGCTCTTGCATGATGTTGCGCTCAAGGCGTGGCACCATCTCTTCGGCTTTGCCCCTCTATATCTACTCTGCTA
>JBOFSK010000221.1:0-3005 GCA_051651505.1 Aeromonas sp. | reverse complement strand
TTGGAGCCGGTGGTGGATGTGGTGACCCGTATCGACTTTCGGGTGTCAGGGCCGATCGATAATCCCAAGTTAGTTGAGGCGGGGCGAGATCGGGCCCGCATCAAGCTAAATCAGCCGCAAGAGGCGACGGATGGGCGCGCCCCCGTGACACCGGCGACACCAGCGGCCACTCCCTTTCTGCTCCCACCCCAAGGCGGGCCGCGCCGGCCCTGATACCCGCCAGCCCCTTGCCACCAGGTGGGGCGAGAGAAAACGGACCGCTTTTGTCCATCCTCGGCAAGGCAGCGTTTTTTGAGCGGGGGGAGTCGCACCGGCTATCTGTCATTTTTGGCAAGTGACTCTTTCGTCCGGTGCCACAAAGCCCCATAGTGCCGAGAGACGGCGGGTAGGCAACCCCGTGAGGGGCTGCCGCTGGTGAGGTGCGCGACAAGGAGTAAGTCATGTGGTTAGCAGCAATGCAACTGGTGTCTGGCCGTCACTGGCAGGATAACCGGCTCGAAATAGCGAGTGAGCTGGCAGCGTTACCGCCTCAGCGGCCGTTGCTGGTGCTGTTGCCAGAAAATTTTGCCCTGTTTGGTGAGCGGCAAGGTTATCTGGATGGTGCCGAAGTCATCGGGGAGGGGCCCATTCAGCAACAGCTGGCCGAGTGGGCTCACCACTATGGCATCTGGCTGGTGGCCGGCGCGCTACCAACTATCGTTGCGGGCGCTGATCATATTCACACCAGCTCGCTGGTGTTTGATCCGACAGGGGCGCTGCGGGGTCACTACCACAAGATCCACCTGTTCGATGTAGACGTGGCGGACAATCACGGCCGCTATCGAGAGTCGGAGACCTTCAGTGCGGGGGACGCTCCTGTGTTGGTGGACTCCCCCTTTGGTCCGCTTGGCCTCTCTATCTGTTATGATTTGCGCTTTCCCGAGCTCTACCGCCAACTGGCCCTGGCCGGTGCCCGGGTCTTGCTGGTGCCTGCGGCTTTTACCGCGGTGACCGGTGCGGCGCACTGGGAGCCGCTGCTACGGGCACGGGCGATTGAAAATCAGTGTTATGTGGTGGCCGCCAATCAGGGGGGTTGCCATGAGACCGGGCGCCAGACCTGGGGCCACAGTATGGTGATTGACCCCTGGGGGCGGGTGCTGGCCTGTCAGGATACCGGCCGTGCTACTGTGTTAGTGCCCATGGCGCCCGGCCTTATCGATGAATTAAGAAGCGCGATGCCGGTGCTGAACCATGTGCGGCTGCGTTGATGGCAAGATCAAGGTAAGAGGCGGTTCGATAAGCGAAACCTGACCCTTTGCTCGCAAAGCACCATGATGGGTTGGCCGCGAATTCAATCTAAATAGCCGGTTACCGGTTATTTTGCGCCCCGCTAATTCGACAAAATAGTTACAACATCTCGTAATGAGAGTGGAGAAGAAGAGTGAGTCTATTGAGCCAGGTTAGTGCCTCCTTGTTGGCCCCGAACGATCTTGACGAAGGGCGCCTGCAGCAGCTGCTCGGCAGCCTGATGAGTCATCAGGTGGAGTTCGGTGATCTCTACTTCCAGCGCAGCTGGCACGAGTCCTGGATGCTGGAAGATGGCATTGTTAAAGATGGCAGCTACAACATCGATCAGGGGGTCGGAGTGCGCGCCATCAGCGGTGAGAAGACAGGTTTTGCTTACTCCGATGAATTGAGTCTGTTAGCACTGCAACAGTCAGTGACCGCGGCACGGGGTATTGCGGCAGCTGGTGCCCAAGGCAAGGTAAAGGCATGGGCTCGTACTGAAGCCAACTTGCTCTATCCGGCGATGGATCCGCTACAGACCCTCGACAAGCAGCAAAAAATTGCCCTGCTGGAGCAGATGGATAAATTTGCCCGCACCCTGGATCCTGCCATCAATCAAGTCATGGCTTCGATTAATGGGGTGTACGAAGAGGTGCTGGTAGCGGCAACAGACGGAACCTTGGCTGCCGATATACGCCCCTTGGTGCGGCTGTCGGTGACGGTGATCGCCGAGAAAGGAGATCGCCGTGAACGGGGCAGCGCCGGTGGCGGTGGCCGCTTCGGTTATGACTGGTTCCTTGAACTGGACGGGCTGGAGAGCCGGGCCTTTGGTTATGTGCGTGAAGCCGTGCGTCAGGCGCTGGTGAACCTGGAGGCCATCGATGCGCCGGCTGGCACCATGCCGGTCGTGTTGGGTGCCGGTTGGCCTGGCGTGCTGCTGCATGAGGCGGTGGGCCATGGGTTAGAAGGGGACTTCAATCGCAAGGGGTCATCTGCTTTCGCTGGTCGTATCGGTGAGCAGGTTGCCTCCAAGCATTGCACCATCGTTGATGACGGCACCCTGCCGGGCCTGCGTGGGTCTATCTCTATTGATGATGAGGGGACGCCAGGTGGCTACAACGTGCTGATCGAAAACGGTATTCTCAAGGGCTATCTGCAAGACAAGCAGAATGCGCGCCTGATGGGGGTGCCGCTCACCGGCAACGGCCGTCGCGAATCCTATGCCGCCATGCCGATGCCGCGGATGACCAACACCTACATGCTGGCGGGGCAATACGATCCGGCCGAGATCATCGCCTCGGTCAAGAAGGGGATCTATGCCCCTAACTTCGGTGGCGGTCAGGTGGATATCACTTCCGGCAAGTTCGTCTTCTCCGCCTCCGAGGCTTACCTTATCGAGAATGGCAAGATCACCACCCCTATCAAAGGCGCTACCCTGATCGGCAATGGCCCCGAGGCGATGAGTCAGGTTTCGATGGTGGGTCGCGATCTGCAGCTGGATCGCGGGGTCGGCATTTGTGGTAAAGAGGGGCAGAGTGTGCCGGTCGGTGTCGGCCAGCCCACCCTTAAACTGGACCAGCTCACCGTGGGTGGCACCCAGTAAGCCTCGCGGTAACCTGGTCACAGTGCAATCAAACCCCGGCTTTTGCCGCAATGCTGTTCACTTAAGCGGAGCCGCATTGCGATCTACCGGAAAGCGAGTCTTTGATATCTTCACCGTCCTGGGTCTCGATGGCCTG
>JBOFSK010000220.1:0-3441 GCA_051651505.1 Aeromonas sp. | reverse complement strand
TGCAGTTGTTCTGCCAGATGTCTACCTATGGTGCTCTTGCCCGCACCCATGGGACCTATCAGGAAAATATTGCGTTTCTCAGCCATGTCTTTTCGTTAGTAATTACAAACTGTACGACCCCGAAAACAACTCGTTCGGGGTACCTGTGAACCTTATCTTGCGATGGATCAGGAGGGGGATTATCTCAATAGAAATCAGGACTGGCAACCGCAGCCCTTACGCCCCTGCCTCATTGGGGCGTAAGGTTATATGTGTTTTACCCTCACATGTAAAGCATTCAGAAGGAGTCTGTGACGATCCGTGGGGTCACAAATATCAATAATTCACGCTTTTTGTTCTCGCTGGTGGTCTTACGAAACAGCACCCCCAATCCCGGGATATCCCCCAGCAATGGCACCTTGGTCACATCACTTTTGATGGTTTGCTGGTAAATACCGCCCAGCACCAGGGTCTCGCCATTGTTAACCAATACCTGAGTGGTGATCGACTGAGCATTGATAGATACGGCATCGCCAGTACCGGTCGGTACCGTCTCACCCTTGGTGTCCTGGGTCACGGTCAGGTCCAGAATCACCCGGTTATCGGGGGTGATCTGCGGCGTGACTTTCAAACTCAGCACTGCCTTCTTGAAGGTCACCGAGGTTGCACCACTGGAAGACGACTCCACATAAGGGATTTCGGTACCCTGTTCGATCAAGGCCGGTTTTTGGTTGGCCGTGGTGACCCTTGGGCTGGCGATAATCTCAGCCTTGCTCTCTTTCTCCAGCGCCGACAGCTCAAGATCCAGCAGGGTGCCATCGGCCAAACGGGCCACCTGGAACGCCAGGGTACCAGCTGCATTGGTAACAGGCAGGTTGACGTTTAACCGGTCAGAGGTGGTGCCAGAACCATCATTGCCTTCGATAGTGCCGGAGGTGCTATTACCATGGCCATCATTTTTAGTGACGCCCCAGCGCACACCGAGCGCCTCATCAAAGCCATCATCAATGGTCACCATACGGGCTTCTATCACCACCTGCTTGACCGGAATATCGAGGATATCCAGCATCCGCTTGATACTGCTGATGACATCGGCGGTATCCTTGACCACCAAGACGTTGGTGCGCTCATCGACACTCACCGCCCCCCGTGGTGACAGCAGCTTGGTGCTCTCGGAGGAGAGCAGACTCGCCACTTCTGAGGCCTTGGCGTAGTTGATTTGCAGGTATTCGGTGTAGAGCTGAGCCAAATCGGCAACCTGATTGCGGCTCTCCAGCTGTTGTTTCTCGCGGGTTGCAATCTCTTCAGCTGGCGCGACCAGCAGAATGTTGTTGTCCAGTCGCTTGTCCAGTCCGCGCACTTTCAAAATGATGTCGAGTGCTTGCTCCCAGGGCACCCCATCGAGGCGCAAGGTGATGTTACCTGTCACTGAATCTGTGGTCACCAGATTGAGATTGTTGAAGTCTGCGATCAACTGCAACACGGTACGAACAGGAATATCCTGGAAGTTCAGGGAGATGGGTTTGCCTTGGTATTGCTTGGCGGCGGCCGTGGTGGTGCGTTTTTTCACCTCGATGATAAAGAGCTTGTCAGCTTGATCATAACGGTAATCAAACTGGCCATTTATCGACAACTCAAACAGGGTATCGTTGCCCTGGCGAGAGACGTCAACCTGAGAGACCGGGGTGGCAAAATCTTGCACATTGATCAGATTCAGCAGGCCGTCCGGTACCCGGGTGCCATGGAACTTGGCGATCACGGTATTGCCACGACTCGTTACATCGACGGCCGCCGAGCTGTTATCGAGGGTGACCAGAAATTCGCCCTGGCCATCTTTACCACGCCGAAAATCAACCCCGGTCACCGAGTTGAAATACGCGACATTACTACTGCTCTGATAGTTTTTAAGCAAGGGCTTACTGGCAGGTGCCACAGCGGTCGGGGCCGCAACCGCGGTCACTGACGGCGACTTGCCCACCACGGCAGGGTTAAGCAATGCGGAGGATGCCGCGACACTCGCGACCGCAGGAGAGGAGGTAGCGGCTACCTCGGTGGGGCTGCCACTCTCAGGGCGAAGCAGGGCAGAAGAGACCCCCTCACCCAGTGACACCAACAACTTGCTACCTTGTTGTTGCACTTGATAAGGCGCGAGTTGATCGAGGGCAATCTTGATGTCCAGACCGGCCCCCTTTCCTTCCACCTTGATATTATTCACCCCTTGACGCTGGATCGGCAGCGGGTTGACCTGCAGCGCCCCCACCGCCCCGGGTACATGCAACAACAGCTGATTGGGCTGATAAGATAGGCGATCAGTAAAGCCGCTAACGGGCTCACTGAAGCTGAGTTCCAACTGCAACTGGTCAGCAAGTAAGGGATTCACCTTTATCTCTTGCAGCGTTGCCGCTGCCCATGCCTGACTGACGGCGCTGGCGCAAAACAGCAGGGCCACTTTGGTTATACAAGTTATGGTTGTTCTCATTGCTGTTCGTCCCTGATTATTGTTTTTCTTGCAGTTTAACCATTGCCAACTGGGTTTCTCTGGTCACCCAACACCCCTTGCCATCCGCAATGGTTTCCAGCAAATCCACGGCAGTGTCGGTGATCTTGATAACGCGACCTTGATCAAGCCCCATGTACTCGTTGAGCCCAACCCGCATCGATTGACCATCCGGCGTCTGGATCAAGGCCCAAAGCTGCCCTGATTTCCCCAAGGATCCACGCATTTGCAGACTGGCCAGCGAATAACTCTCAAGCACCTCTTTTTTCCTTTCCACCACAGTTTGCTCACAATTAGGGGCCAATTTGGCACGATTATCGCCTCCGATAGTGGCCTCTGGCTCCGGGTGCATAAAAGGGCTGCGCAGCTCGCGCTGTTGATAGTGCATCGGGGAAAAAGGCTTCAGCTCAGGTAAAGGCTCGATAGGGATAGGGGGTCTGGCCTTGACCTGTGCCACATACGCATCCATATCCTCCTGGCCACCACAGGCTGCCAGCAGGAGAGCAGGTAACAACCAGTAGCTGCGTCTCATGGTTTGGGCTCCACTGCTTTACCGTTGTACTTGTAGGTCTTGGCCAGCATCGACATCGAAATAAGCTCGGCCCCATCCTTGTTTTGACCCAAGGTAAAAGAATCGAGGATCACAATCCGGGGCAAGGCCGCCATATCTGCGCTGAATTTACCAATTTCATGGTAATTCCCGGCCACCTCGATCCGCATGGGCAGTTCGGTTGAAAACTCGTGTTTAACCTCGGGCTCCCAATTTATTCTATTTAATTTCAATCCGTTGTCCGTTGCTATAAAACTGATGTCATCTAATAGACCCGCTACTTCATGGGTATTGGGTAGCTGCTTGAGCTGGGTATCAACCATCAGCTCCAGTGCCACCATTTGCTCCTGGTAGGCCCCCAGATTGGCCGCTAGCATGGCCTTGCTTTCGAACTGCCCTTTGAGCTCAGTTTCCT
>JBOFSK010000219.1:0-6664 GCA_051651505.1 Aeromonas sp. | reverse complement strand
GCCAAGATCAACCACCGACAGCGCACTGTTAATGCCGGCCGCCAGCAACCCGGCCCCAAGAAACAGCACCAGCTGACCACCGATAGCGGGGAAGCGCTCCACCACTTGCCGCTTGAGGGCCGCCTTGCGCCCGAGCCTGGGCATAAAGAGCAGCGCCAGCAGCGGAGCCAGTAGTGCGATCACCGCCAAAATGCCGAGCTGCGGCCAAACCTGCTTGACCAGCAGCACCAACAACGCCAGCGCGACCGGCAACCCCAGGGTCTGCAGTCGCAGCGGATAACCGGCAAAGTCAGCGACCCCAAGCCGCTCTACCTGCCAGGCGGTCAAGCCCATCGCCAGCAAGGCGGCACTCGCTCCAAACGGCAGAATATGGGAGAGCTGCAGACCTGGGGCATAGGTCAGCGCTACCGCCATGGCAACAAAAAAGGGTGACCAAAAGGCGGCGGCACAAAAGATCCGGCTCAGCACCATCACCTGGCGCCGCTCCAGCGTACCGTTGCGTTCCAGCCGATCACCGATGATGAACAGCACCGAGAGATTGATGACGGCACCCAGCAAATTGAGACTAGCCATGGTGCTCCATAGCCCCTTGCGTCCGGTCCAGGAGGTGGTGCCGCTCAGCAGGCCGGAGGTTGCGAGGTTGAGGGTGCTCACCGCGGCAAACATGGTGAGCATAGTGATATTGGGCAGCAGCCAATCCCCTGCGAAGAGGCTCGCCCCCCGCCACCAAGAGAACAGCAGCAACAACAACGCCGCACCATACAGCGCCAATGCTTGTCGTTTGGCGGCCCCCACCAGCCAGGGCCAGGTGAGCAGCGAGGCCGCCCAAGCCGCAACCGCGGCGGGCCAAGGGGACAATCCCAGATACAAATGAAGCAGATTGAGCAGCCACATCCCCAGGATCAGATAACCTGACCAGCGCTTAGCCATCGAATTGTCTCGGTCAGGGGATCAGAGGCACTGATCCATATCCAGTGAAGGCTTGTCGCAATCCGGGCGGCCAACGATCTTGGCCGGCACCCCGGCGACTGTGGTGTGAGGCGGCACCGGGTTGATCACCACGCTGCCCGCACCGATTTTGGCGCCCATGCCCACTTCAATATTGCCGAGCACCTTGGCGCCCGCCCCGATCATCACCCCTTCGCGGATCTTGGGATGGCGATCGCCGCTCTCTTTGCCGGTACCGCCGAGGGTCACGTTCTGCAGGATCGAGACATCATCTTCGATCACCGCCGTTTCGCCCACCACGATGCCGGTGGCATGGTCAAACATGATCCCCTTGCCAATCTGCGCAGCCGGGTGCACATCGACCCCGAACACCACCGAGATCTGGTTTTGCAGATAGAGCGCCAGCGAGCGGCGCCCTTGGCGCCACAACCAGTTAGCGACCCGATAGCCCTGCAGGGCATGGAAGCCCTTGAGATAGAGTAACGGGGTGGAGAAAAGATCAACCGCCGGGTCGCGCTCTTGCACTGCACAGATATCGGCCGCAACAGCAGCCAGCAGTTGCGGCTCACTGTGCAAAGCCAGCTCAATAACCTCGCGCAGCACAATCGCCGGCATAGTGGCACTGCCGAGCTTGTTGGCCAGCTGAAAGCTCAGGGCCGAGCGCAAATTCTGGTGATTGAGAATAGTGGAGTGAAAAAAGCTGGCCAGCATGGGTTCTTCAGTCACCATGCATTGTGCTTCTTGCTGAATTTTCTGCCAGGTTGTGGCAACCAGTTCATCCATGTTGCAGCCTACGATTGTTCAGGGTGGGGGCGCTGTTGTTCTTTGGTCAGCACCGAGATGGGGTCCATGTGGATGATGACATCCATTCGCTCGAACGCTTGGCGCACCGCCAGTTCAGCTTGATCGGCAATCTGGTGGGCCTGAACCAGCGGCAACTGATCATCCAGCTCCAGATGCAGCTGAGCAAAACGAGTCGGCCCAGATTGACGGGTACGCAGATCATGAACGCCGTGCACCCCTTCTACGGCGCAGCAAAGAGCCATTATTCTCGCTTGATCTTCGGCTGGCAACTGACGATCGAGCAACGCCTGCACCGACTCGTAACCTATGTGTCCGGCTCCCCACAACAAGAACAACCCGATCATGATGGCAAACAGGCCATCAGCCCAGTACCAACCCTGCCCTGCCAACACCAGTGCCAGCAAGACGCCAGCATTGAGCAGCAAGTCCGAACGGTAGTGCAGCATGTCGGCCTTGATGGCGACGCTGTTGGTCTTGCGAATAACAACCCCCTGAAAGCTCACCAGCAGCAAAGTCAGTAGGATAGATCCACCACTGACCCACAAGCCTGCCTCCAATCGCAAAATGGGCGCCTGATTGAGTAAGGAGGAGATACCATGCATCACCAGCAGCAGTGCCGAGCCACAGATAAAGGCAGACTGGATCAATCCTGCCAGTGACTCCGCCTTGCCATGACCGAAACGATGCTCATCATCGGCCGGTGCTAATGCATAGCGAATAGCCAACAAATTAATGATCGACGCACTAACATCCATCAAGGAGTCGGTCAGGGAAGCCAGCAGGCTGGAGGAGTCTGTCATCAGCCAAGCGATCAGCTTGCCAGCGATCAGCAAGGTAGCGGTAGTGACCGCCGCCATGCTGGCCAGTGTCACCCAGCGGGAATATTGTTGATGGCTCAAAACCGGCTTTCCTCTAGCGGTTAAAAATTTATTATACCCTGACCCCGACGCCTGTTTAGCGTGAAAATAAGTGGAACAGCCCAGATGAACAAAATACTCCTGGTTGATGACGATCTCGAGCTGACCCAGTTGCTCACCGAAATTCTGCTACTAGAAGGGTTTCAGGTGACGGTCGCCGAAGAGGGTACCGCAGGGCTACAACAGCTGACCGAACAGGCCTTCGACCTGGTGCTGCTCGATGTGATGATGCCAAGGCTCGACGGCCTTGCCATGCTGACTCAGCTACGCAAGACCCAGGACACCCCAGTGCTGATGCTGACGGCGCGCGGCGACAGCCAGGACAGGATCAATGGGTTGGAGGCGGGGGCCGATGACTATCTGGCCAAGCCTTTTGATGATCGGGAGTTGCTGGCCCGGATACGCGCGATCCTGCGCCGCACCCGGAACAGTGCGCCCCAACGCGGCCAGGCTGCCGACGAGATCCACTTCATGGATATACTCCTCCAGCCTGGCCGACAACAGGTCCGTTGTGGCGAACAACCGCTGGAGCTGACCGCCACTGAGTTTGGCCTGCTGGAGTGCCTGCTACGCAACCCCGGCCAGATCGTCAGCAAGAGCCACCTCTGCGAACAGGTGCTGGGAAAAAAACTGGAACCCTTCGATCGGGCTATCGATATGCACCTGAGCAACCTGCGCAAGAAGCTGCCAGAGCGCGCCGATGGTCAACCCCGCTTCAAAACCGTAAGGGGGCGCGGTTACCTGTGGCTAGAGCAAGCATAAAAACCACTCACCCCCTCAAAGGGCTCTCAGCCCACATCTTTTTATGGTTCTGGTTCATGCTGCTGGTCATTCTAGCGGCAGTGATCACCCTGCCCACCCTCGACCCCCGTAACCAGGTCCCACTGCCGGCCCACGAGGTAGCGCGGATGCAAAACGATGTACAAGCCCTGCGCAACGCCGCCGAGCCAGATCAGGATTTCGATCTGGTCAACGCGATGGCCAAGATCAATATTCAGCCGATCAGCAACGTCTATCTGCGCGATGAACAGGGCCAGACCCAGTCCACCACCCCTCCCCGCAAGTTTGTGATCCGCTTTATGATCGATGCCGATGATCCCGCCAACCCTATGTTGGACAATGAGGGCAACAAATCGATCGCCGGTCCCTTTTTGCTGGAACACCGCGGCCATCGCTATCACATCTATTTCGGTCTTTATGCCGAGAACCCTCACCTGTTCCTGTTCATTCAGGTGCTGGATCACCCGATCCGCATTCTGGCCGTCGTCATGCTGATCAGTACCCCGCTCTGTCTGCTGCTCGCCTGGCGGCTAACCCGCCCCATTCTGGAACTGCAAAAATCGGTCTCCCAGCTGGCAGCGGGCAATCTGGAGGTGCAAATCCCCAACCTGGGGCGAAGCGACGAGATTGGCCAACTAGCCGACAACGTCAGCTATATGGTAGAAACGCTCAAGATCATGATCCAAAAGCAAAAACAGCTGCTTTCCGATATTTCCCACGAGCTGCGCAGCCCGCTCACCCGAATCCAACTGGCGCAGGCACTGATCCGCCGCAAGCAGGGTGACAGTAGCGAGTTGGCACGGATCGCATCGGAGATCGGGCGGCTCGACAAGCTGATTGGCGATCTGCTGGATCTGGCGCGGGTGCAGCAACTCATAGAGGCGCCGGTGATGTATCCGCTGGCAGACCTGCTGGACCCTATTCTCGACGACGCCCAGTTCGAGGCAAACCAGAGCGGCAAACGGCTCAAGCTACCGCTCCGCCCCACCCAGTCGCTCCTGATGTGGCCGGATCTGCTGGCGCGCGCGTTAGAAAACCCGCTGCGCAACGCCCTCAAATATGGCCAAACGTTGATCACGCTCGACTGGTATCAGGAAGGGGAAGAGTGGGTAATGAGTATTCGGGATGACGGGCCTGGAGTGCCCGATGAACAACAAAGCCTGCTGTTTCAGCCCTTCTTTCGGGTCGATAATGCTCGCAACGCCAAGACCGGCGGCACCGGGCTGGGGTTGGCCATCGCCGCGGAGGCGATCCAGCGCCACGGCGGCACCATTGCAGCCAGCAACAATCACCCGACCGGGCTGACCATCACCATCCGTTTGCCCATCGCCTGATCCTTTTCATCCGGGCGGGCGCTGGGTATGCTGGCGCCCCTTCTTGGCTTTACATCTCTTTGCAGGAGCTCGTCATGCTCGATATCGTCCTCTACCAACCGGAAATTCCACCCAATACCGGCAATATCATCCGGCTCTGTGCCAATACGGGCTTTCGCCTCCATCTGATCGAACCGTTGGGGTTTGAATGGGATGACAAGCGAGTGAAGCGGGCGGGACTCGACTATCACGAGTTTGCCGAGGTGAAGCGCTGGCCCAGTTATGACGCATTTCTGGCCGCTGTCGCCCCCGTGCGCGTATTCGCCTGTACCACCAAGGGGCGCACCGCGCATTCGGATGGCCAGTTTGCGCTAGGTGACGCCTTGCTGTTCGGCCCGGAGAGTCGCGGCCTGCCGATCGAAATCATCGAAAGCCTGCCGTTCGCGCAGCGGTTACGGATCCCGATGCTGCCTGAAAGCCGCAGCATGAACCTCTCTAATGCAGTGTCGGTCTTTGTCTACGAAAGCTGGCGCCAGCTAGGTTATCCAGGCGCTCTTTAACCGCGCAAGATAATCAGTGGCGGGCATCGAACAGCTGCCCGCTGCGCTCCAGCCGCCAGCAGATCAGTCCCAGCGATAAGCCGCGCCCCACCATCAGCGCGGCCATGGCGGCCCACAAGGCCGCTACCCCCCAGGATTGGCAAAGCCACCAAACCGGAAAAAAGCCGCCACACGCCGCCAGCAACATGCTGTTGCGCATCTCCCGCGCCCGAGTAGCACCAATAAAGACGCCATCGAGCAAATAGCACCAGACCGCCAACAGGGGCATGGCGATCAGCCAGGGGAGTTGGCGGTTAGCCTCCGCCACTACCGCCGGAATGTCGGTGATGTGATCCACCAACCAACTGCCGAACAACCCAAATCCCAAGCTAAAGGTGGCTGCAATCAAGGCGGCCCAACCCAGATTGAGCACGATGGCTTCACGCAGTTGCTGCCGATGTCGCTGACCAATGGCGCGCCCCACCATGGCTTCCACTGCGTAAGCAAAGCCATCAAGCCCGTAGGAGATGAGCATCAAGAAGTTGAGCAGCACCGCGTTGGCCGCCACCGCCACATCCCCCAGCCGCGCCCCTTGCAGGGTCATAAAGGCGAAACAGAGCTGCAAACAGAGGGAGCGCAGCAAGATATCGCGGTTGAGACCGAGCAGTCGCACCATGGGGGCGAGCTGTCGCCAGCGCTGCCAGCCATCCTGCCACACCGTCGGCGCCAGCTGCCGCAGCTGACGGTGCACCAACCAAATCCCGGCCGCCAGCGCGCAGTAATCTGCCATGACCGACGCCGCAGCCACGCCCCGCACCTGCCAGCCGAGCCCCAATACAAACAGGGCATCGAGCGCCATGTTGACCAGATTGGTGAGGATCAGCATCACCATGGGGCTGCGGGCATCTTGCATCCCCAACAGCCAGCCCATGATCACCAGATTACACAGCGCTGCCGGGGCGCTCCAGATCCGCACCGCCACATATTGGCCCGCATAGAGCTGCACCTCGGCCGAACCGCCACTTAGGGTAATCAGCCGTGGCAACAGGGGGAATAGCAACAGCAGCAGCGCCAGGCCAAGGGCAATGGCCAGCCCCAGTGCTCGCAGCAACGTATCGAGCTGGGCACGGCCGTCGGCAGCACCATGGGCCTGCGCCGTCAGCCCGGTGGTCGACATCCGCAAGAAGCCGAGCAGCCAGAAGAGGAGGTTGATCAGGGTCGCCCCGACTGAAACGCCCCCCAGAAACCAGGCCTGACCAAGATGACCGATCACCCAGGTGTCCACCAGCCCCAGCAAGGGGGTGGTGATATTGGAAAAAACCATGGGCAGGGCGAGCGCAAAGACAGCGCGGTGGCGGGAGGG
>JBOFSK010000218.1:0-6624 GCA_051651505.1 Aeromonas sp. | reverse complement strand
TCTTTGTCAAGACCGTGCAGGCGGGCGATGGCTTGGCTCGCCTCCAGGGTCTGGCGGGCAGGGTAGCGCTTCGGTGCCGGACGGGCGTGGTCGAAGGCACTGCGACCATAGACAAACAGCTCAACCCCCGCTTCGCCATGGGCACGACAGAGCCGGGTGTGGTTGGCCGCCCCCTCGTCGCCAAAGTGATCGTTTTCTGGCAGATGGCGGTGATGGCTGAAGTGGCGCTCGTTGTTGAACACTGCGCGCAGGATGCGGCCGGTGACATCAGGCTCCAGGGAGCGGTGAAACTTGTTGGTCAGGTTGGCAGGGGTGAAGTGAATGCGGCCATCCTGGGTATCGGCACTGGGCGAGACGGTGGCGGCGTTGGCGGTCCACATGCTGGAGGCGGAGTAACAGGCGGCCAGCACGGCAGGAGCCTGTTTGGCGGCCTGATCCAGTACCCGGGCATCGCTGCCGGTGAAGCCAAGGCGGCGCAAGGTGGCGAGATCGGGGCGCTCTTGCGGCGCCAGTACCCCTTGGGTCATGCCAAGGTCGGTCAGGGCCTTCATTTTGCGTAGCCCCTGCTTGGCCGCCTCTTTCGGATTGGAGGCATCTTGGGCATTGCTCTGGGAGGCAACGTTACCGTAAGAGAGACCGGCATAGTTGTGAGTCGGGCCGACCAGACCGTCGAAATTGACCTCAAAGTGCTTCATTGAATACATCCTTGCGATTTTTATCAGGGTAGCGGTTCCATCCGCGCGCACTGCGTCGGGGTTGCGCCATTATAAGGAGATTTTGTGTTTTTGTAACAAGCCAGTAACCAATCGCGTTTTTTATGTCATTTCAGATATAAAAAGAGGGAGCGTATGGCAGAAAAATGAAAAAGCGGTTGCGTCTGGCCTGCAGCCTTCGCATTAATAAATAAAGAAGCGAGGTGGTTTGGGCTGAGCAGGCAATTTTAGGCACAAGATTGCTTTTTATTGCCAGATCTCTTATACAGCCCAACAAAACCGCACACCAACCCTGTCGGGTGCAATGAGGATAATAGTTACAGCATGGGCAAATCACTGGTCATAGTGGAGTCTCCGGCCAAGGCCAAGACGATCAACAAATATCTGGGCAAGGACTACGTGGTGAAATCCAGCGTCGGTCATGTTCGCGATCTGCCCACCAGCGGCAGCGCCAGCACTGAGCCCAAGAAACCTGTCATTCGCGGCATCAAGTTGAGCGAAACCGAGAAGGCTGCCAAGGATCGCAAGGCCCTGTTTGCCCGGATGGGTATCAATCCTACCGCTGGCTGGCAGGCTAATTACCAGATTTTGCCCGGCAAGGAGAAAGTGGTCAGCGATCTGCAGGCATTGGCCGAAAAGGCTGACACCATCTATCTCGCAACCGACTTGGATAGAGAAGGAGAAGCGATCGCTTGGCACCTGCGCGAGATCATCGGGGGTGACGACAGTCGCTTCAAGCGAGTGGTGTTTAACGAGATCACCAAGACCGCGATTCAGGAGGCGTTTGCCCAGCCATCCGAGCTGAACATCCACCGGGTCAATGCTCAGCAGGCTCGTCGTTTCCTCGATCGCGTGGTGGGTTACATGGTCTCTCCGCTGTTGTGGAAGAAGCTGGCCCGCGGTCTGTCTGCTGGTCGGGTGCAGTCCGTAGCGGTGCGTCTCATCGTCGATAAAGAGCGCGAGATCAAGGCGTTCGTACCGGTTGAGTTTTGGGATCTCAATGCTGACCTGCTGACCGGTGAGCAGTCTGCCCTGCGCATGGAAGTGGTTAGTCGCAACGGGGCTGACTTCAAGCCGGTGACCCAGGCCGAAACCTTCGCCGCGGTCGCGGCCCTCGAAGGGGTCGATTACAAGGTGGTGAACCGGGAAGACAAGCCGACCGGCTCCAAGCCTTCCGCTCCCTTCATTACTTCGACCCTGCAGCAGGCCGCCTCTACCCGTCTGAGCTTCGGGGTCAAGAAAACCATGATGATGGCCCAGCGTCTCTATGAGGCGGGTTACATCACCTACATGCGTACTGACTCCACTAACCTCAGCAAAGAGGCGGTAGAGGCGGTGCGTGAATACATTGGCGAGCAGTATGGCGCCGCCTATCTGCCTGCTGAGCCACTGCTCTATGGTGCCAAGGCCGGCGCTCAGGAAGCGCACGAGGCGATCCGTCCTTCCAGCGTGTTGGTTACCGCCGAGATGCTCGAAGGGATGGAGCCGGATGCCATGCGGCTGTACGATCTCATCTGGCGTCAGTTTGTCGCCTGTCAGATGACCCCGGCTAAGTACGACTCCTCTACCCTGACCGTCAAGGCCGGTGAGTTTGAGCTCAAGGCCCGTGGCCGTATCTTGCGCTTTGCCGGTTGGACCAAGGCACTGCCGCCGATGGGCCGCAAAGGCGACGACAGTCAGTTGCCAGCGGTGACTGTCGGCGAAGTGCTCAAACTCACTAAGCTGGATCCGCGCCAGCACTTCACCAAGCCGCCCGCGCGCTTTACTGAAGCGGCGCTGGTGCGTGAGCTGGAAAAACGCGGCATCGGCCGTCCTTCCACGTACGCCTCCATCATCTCTACCATCGTCGATCGCGGTTATGTGCGGGTCGAGAGTCGCCGTTTCTTCGCCGAGAAGATGGGTGAGATTGTCACCGACCGTCTGGTGGAAAACTTCGTCGAGCTGATGAACTACGAGTTCACCGCCAAGATGGAAGATAAACTTGATGGCGTGGCGGAAGGGAGCCTGGAGTGGAAGCAGGTGCTTGATAGCTTCTACGCCGAGTTTACCCAAGAGCTGGAAAAAGCGGACAAGGCGGTGGAAGAGGGCGGCATGCGTGCCAACCAGATGGTGATGACCGATATCGATTGCCCGGATTGTAGCCGCAAGATGGGGATCCGTACCGCCACTACCGGCGTGTTCCTCGGCTGCTCAGGTTATGCCCTGTCGCCGAAAGAGCGTTGCAAGAAGACCATCAACCTAGTCTCCGCCGACGAGTTTGTCTCCACCATCGATGGCGATGAGGCCGAGACGGATGCGCTACGCGCCAAGCACCGCTGCGAAGTCTGCGGTACCGCGATGGATGCCTACATCATCGACGACAGCCGCAAGCTGCACGTTTGTGGTCGCAACCCTGACTGCGATGGCTACGAAATCGAAAAAGGCCAGTTCAAGCTCAAGGGCTACGAAGGGCCGAGTATCGACTGCGACCGTTGCGGTAGCGAGATGCAGCTCAAGAACGGCCGTTTCGGCAAGTATATGGGCTGCACTAACGAAACCTGTAAGAACACCCGCAAGATCCTGAAAAACGGTGACATCGCCCCGCCGAAGGAAGATCCGGTACCGCTGCCAGAGCTCAAGTGCACCCAGTCCGATGCCCACTTTGTGCTGCGTGACGGTGCGGCCGGTCTGTTCCTGGCGGCCAGTACATTCCCCAAGTCTCGCGAGACCCGCGCGCCTTTGGTCGAAGAGCTGCAACGTTTCAAGGATCGCATCTCGGCCAAGCACAAGTATCTGGCTGGAGCCCCGCTCACCGATGCGGATGGCAACCCCGCCATCGTACGTTTCAGTCGCAAGACCAAGGAGCAGTACGTGATGAGCGAGGTCAACGGCAAAGCGACCGGTTGGACCGCGCACTACGACAACGGCACCTGGCAACAGAGCTTACCCAAGCCGAAGAAAGCCTGATAAAACGCCGATAAAAAAGAGGCCCCGACCAGGGGCCTCTTTGTTTATTGATGTGCGTATACTGAGAACCAGCTGCAAGGAGTGCAGTCTGTTCATAAGGAACGTGAGATGGATATAAACGAGATCCGGCCGGGCATGAGCTGCATGACCCGGGAAGGGGTGGCCCATGTGCTGGAGGTAGACCGGCAGAGTCTGCTGATATTGCTGCAGCGTGAAGACGAGACCATACCGGTGCAGGTGCGCAGCGACGAGATCCTGGCGCCGCTGTGAGCCGGCAGTGCCCCCCTCAAAACGGCAGTAGAAAAAGCAGCTCGGCCAAGTCGGGCTGCCATTGCCACTCTTTCATTCTGACCCGCCCGCCGATCACCGGTACCCCCTCTTGTTGCAATAGCCCCGTTTGCTCGGCCAAGCCTTGCGACCCTTTTGGTAACGAGAGCGTGCCCGCGGCGCTCAATACGCGATGCCAGGGCAATATTTTGTCAGTGTCCCGCAATACCTTGCCCACCAGTCTTGCTCGTCCTGGCAGACCGGCCAGATCGGCTACCTGACCATAACTGGCGACCTTGCCAGCCGGGATCAGGGCGAGGATCGCCTCGATCCTTGCCACTTTCTCGTGGGAGGGGTGAAACATGATAACCTGCTGTTGCTGTTGCTGTTGCTGTTGCTGTTGCTGTTGCTGTGGGGTGGATGGGCCATGATGGCCTCGGTACTGGGCCACGCGTGAAAGCTTAGTCATTTCAACGATGTGATTCCAAATATTCTGGCTAGGTCGCGGGCAATGAAGGAATTTTCAGCAAAGCGTTTAAACCCTGAGCAAACAGTCAGTCAGCAGGTTAAAAATGACAAAAAAGGGTTGTGCTGGCGCTCGTGATCCGTATAATTCGCCTCGTTGTCAGGCAACTGGCACACGGCAATAAAGCGGGAATAGCTCAGTTGGTAGAGCACGACCTTGCCAAGGTCGGGGTCGCGAGTTCGAGTCTCGTTTCCCGCTCCAATTTTCCATCGCACCAACGATGGATATCACTTTCAAGAGTGTCACTCTTGTTAGCATGGCGCGTTAGCAAAGCGGTTATGCAGCGGATTGCAAATCCGTTTAGTCCGGTTCGACTCCGGAACGTGCCTCCATATTCTTCCTCTCTTTTCCCAGAAAATCCCTTAGCAAATCGTGGTGAGTGGTCAGTATTCTTGCTGGGCCAGTAGTTGCTCACAGCCTGTTTGTTGCCATTGTCGTTCGAGATAGTGGTTCATCTCCGCCGTATTCTGTCCCCGATATTGAAACAGCCATTCGGCATTGCGTTGATTGATATTTGCCAACTGTTGTTTCAGGGCGCCACATTGCCAGAAATTGATGGTCGGTTGTCGCTGTTCTGTCAGTACGATGGCATCGCTCCTGTTCAGTTGCCACTCTTCCAGTTGCGCCCAGCTCAGGGCGATCATCAGCACCAGCAGTGTTATTTCCGTAAGCTTCATCTTGATCTCCTTCATACACATTTGGCTAATGATAGTTGTGGCAAGGCACACATTTTGAGCAAATAGGTTGAATGTTTGTTAATTACGTAAATGACCTACTTTATTTCATTTGCTTTAGGAATTTCCGATAAAAAATCCTGAAGGTGTAGTAAAGCAACGTGAGGTGGAGTAATATTTACTCAGTGGTCTTACCAGTAAGGAGTTACATCATGTTTCATCCCTTTTCCCTGACTCAGATTATTCTGCGTCGTATTTATGTATTGCTGGTGGGCATACTGGCTTTCCCGGTGATGCTGTTTCGCAGCGATCGCGCCCGTTTCTACAGCTATCTGCACCGGATCTGGAACAAAACCAGTACCAAACCGGTTTGGCTCAAAATGAGCGAGCGTGGCGAGCGGATCTTCTACTAAACCCCATTCGCCCCCTGTGCAAAAAGAGACAGCCTTGGCTGTCTCTTTTTTTATCTGTTTGCCGCAAGCCCTGGCGCTAAATAGCAGTTCATTTGTTTGTGATTTGTTGCTTAAAGGTTGCTTTTGGCCCTGCCTGTTGGCGGGGCTTTTTTATGTCTGACGCACCTCTTTTGATGGTGCGGTGAAGAAGAGTAACGGGGTGAAAGCACCATATGACACTTTTCCTGTTCATAAAGTGTGGGTCGGTTCAAAAATTTCAATATGCAAATAACCATTTAAATCAATGGCTTGGTTGTTTTGCTTTGGGTTATTTAATTCTTTTTTGTTTTTTTTGAAAGGGAACGTCTCGTTTGCCGGTTCTATTGCAGGTACCCGGTTGCGACAAATCGGGGGTATCAGCAACATCCAACGACATCAAAAGGAACATGAACATGAATGTTAAAAAAAGCACTGCTATCGCCTCCGCCATGACCGGTCTGCTGGCGCTGGGCGCCCAATTTATCGCGGCGCCAGCCATGGCTGCCGATGAAAAGGAGAAGTGCTACGGCGTGGTCAAGGCCAGCAAGAATGACTGTGCAACCAAGAGCAGCTCCTGCGCCGGTACCGCCAAGGAAGATGCTCAGGGTGATGCCTTTGTGGTGATGCCCAAAGGGCTGTGCGAGAAGCTGGTCGGCGGTTCGCTGCAACCCAAGTAAGAGACATCGGGCAGGGGATGGCCAATGGGTCGCCCCCTGCATCTTCTCTGGTTGGCGAAAGCGAGTCTTGCGATGAACCCTTTGATTGGTATCGGATTACGCACTCCCCATTACGATGAGATCCGGCAAACCCTGCCGGCAGTCGGTTGGCTGGAGGTGCACAGTGAAAATTACTTCGAACGGCACAGTCACGGTTTTCAGGTGCTCGCCGAACTGGCGCAGCACTACCCCGTCAGTCTTCACGGCGTTGGCATGTCCCTCGGTTCTGCCGACCCGCTCGATCCGCACCATCTGCAGCAGTTGTCGACACTGGCCGCGGCGATCAATCCGGTACGGATCTCCGAACATCTCAGCTGGGGCAGCATTGGTGGGCGTTACTTCAACGATCTG
>JBOFSK010000217.1:0-1818 GCA_051651505.1 Aeromonas sp. | reverse complement strand
TAGTCCAGCCTCACTCGGGTTCAGAGTTGTAACTGCTGTGGATGACAGCGCCATGACAGGGTGATTGTCATCAAACTGCCATTAAAGCGCCCCGCCACCGTCACAATTCCCCTCTAGCATCCCTCTCGAACCTTAACTGACCTAGTCCAGAGGGATGGGATGATGAAAAGCGTGATCGCAAGTGCACTGGCCATGGTGGCCATCAGCCAACCGTTGTTTGCCACAAATAGCTATGCAGCCGAAAATATCGCGGATCTCGAAAAGGCCGCCCGTGGCGAAGGCCAGCTCCACAGCATCGGCATGCCCGACAGCTGGGCCAACTGGAAGGATACCTGGCAGCAGCTGGGTAGCATCTACGGCATCAAGCATCAGGATACCGACATGAGCTCGGCGCAGGAGATCGCCAAGTTCGCCGCCGAGAAGGCCAATGCCACCGCCGATATCGGCGATGTGGGCGGCGCCTTCGGTCCGGTTGCGGTCAAGCAGGGGGTCACTCAGCCCTACAAGCCCTCCACCTGGGCCGATATTCCCAACTGGGCCAAGGATGCGGACGGTCACTGGATGCTGGCCTATACCGGCACCATCGCCTTCCTGATCAACAAGGATCTGGTCAAGGCCGCCCCCACCAGCTGGCAATCCCTGCTGGGTGGCGACTACAAGGTGACCCTGGGTGATGTGGGCGTTGCCTCCCAGGCCAATAACGGCGTGCTGGCGGCGGCCTATGCCACCGGCGGCAGCGAGAAGAATCTGAAACCTGCACTGGAGCTGTTCGGTCAGCTGGCCAAGCAGGGCCGCCTGTCGCTGAACGACCCGACCATCGCCAACATCGAGAAGGGCGAGGTGGAAGTGGGGGTGCTGTGGGACTTCAACGCCCTCAACTACCGCGACCAGATCGACCCCAAGAAGTTTGATGTGGTGATCCCGAGTGACGGCTCCGTCATCGCCGGTTACACCACCATCATCAACAAGTGGGCCAAGAACCCCAACGCCGCCAAACTGGCGCGGGAATACATCCTCTCCGATGCCGGTCAGATCAACCTGGCCCGTGGCTATGCCCGCCCGATCCGCAGCAACGTTGCGCTGCCGGATGATGTGAAGGCCAAGCTGCTGCCAGCCGAGCAGTATGCCAATGCCAAACCGGTGCAGGATCACGCCGCCTGGGAGCAGAGCTCCAAAGCCCTGCCGCGCCAGTGGCAAGAAACCGTCATGATCAACATGCAGTAAGGGAATCCAGTGCAACACAAGGTGATAGTGGTACTTGTGGATGGTCTGGCAGCCGAGGTAGCCCACACCATGGGCTACCTCGGTGGCATGGTGGAGGCGGGGCGGGGCCTGCATACGACCCTGAATGCTGCCCTACCGTCTCTATCCCGGCCTCTCTACGAGTGCATCCTGACCGGCGTGCCGCCGGTGGTGAGCGGCATCACCCACAACGGGGTGAGTCGCCTCAGTCTGCATGACTCCATCTTCCATCTGGCCCGCGCCGCGGGCAAACGCACCGCAGCGGCGGCTTACTACTGGGTGAGCGAACTCTACAACTGCAGCCCCTGGCTGGCAGCCCGTGATCGCTTTACTCATGACGAGCAGTTGCCCATCCAGCACGGCTGCTTCTACTGGGATGACAACTATCCCGACAGCCATCTGCTGATGGATGGCGAGTGGCTGCGCAGCCAGTACGACCCCGATTTTCTGCTGATCCACCCGATGGGGGTGGACGATGCAGGCCACAAGTTTGGCCTCGACTCCCGCCAGTACCGCAATCAGGCGCGCCGCATGGACAGCCTGCTGGCCGATCTGCTGCCCCAGGGGCTGGCGGAG
>JBOFSK010000216.1:0-7872 GCA_051651505.1 Aeromonas sp. | reverse complement strand
CCCAGCGAAGGGGGCGTCACCGGGCTGGCTGCGGGAGAAGAGCCTTTTTTGGTGCCGATGGCGATTCCGATGATTGCGGGCCCCTCGGTGCTGGCGTCCCTGTTGTTGCTGTCCAATCAGGAGCCGACCCGGATGATGGACTGGTCGCTGGCCTTGTTGATGGCCTGGGGGGTCAGCGCGGTGATCCTGATGTTCTACGATGTGTTCAACAAGTTACTGGGTGAGCGTGGACTCACGGCAGTCGAGCGGCTGATGGGCATGCTGCTGGTGATGATCTCGGTGCAGATGTTGCTGGACGGGGTTCACCACTATCTTTCGGTGACCGCCATCCTTTAATCTTGATGACTTGATTGTGGCTCAAGCTGGCCCATGATTTGGGTCAGCAACAGCTCCCGCAGCCAGCGGTGGCCAGGATCCTCGTTGTGACGCTGATGCCAGATCAGCAGATGGGAGATGCTGTCCAGGGCGATGGGTAGCGGCAGCTGCAGCAGCGGATAGACCTGGGTGGCGTGGCGCGCGTAGAGCTTGGAGAGGGTCACAATCATCTCGGAGTGCATCCCCATCCGCAGTGCTGCCTCAAATGAGGGGACTGTCGCCTCGATGCGGCGGTAGAGACCCTGCTCCGCCAGCTTGTGGTCCAACATCCAGCGGTCCCGTCCCTCGCAGTAGGTCTGCACATGGGGGTAGCTGAGGTAGTGGTCAAGGTGCCAATGGGGTTCCCGTAGTGCGGGATGGTGCTGTTGTACCAGGCAGGTGAGATGGTCAACCGCCAGTAGTCGTTGGCAGATATTACCGGGCAGGGTATCGAGCCGGTAATCGGAGTTGATGCAGTTTTCCCGCACGGCAAAGGCAATGTCGACCTGTCCCTGGCTCATCTCGGTCAGGCTGGTTTCGGTCCACTCCTCATAACGCAAGCGGATCCGCGGTGCTTGCCGTTTCAATTCGCTTAAGTACAGTGGGGCAAACAGGGTGAAGGCGCTATCCATGCTGGCGATGACAAACTCCCGTTCCGAGCTTGCGGGGTCAAACACCGGTGGCTGGATAAGGTTGCCCAGCGACAGCAAGATGGGTTGCAATTGCTGCTCCAGTTCCAGAGCGCGGGCTGTCGGTTCCAGTCCGTAGGCGGAGCGGATAAAGAGAGGATCATCGAAGGTGTCACGCAGGCGGCCGAGGGCCTTGCTGACAGCAGACTGGCTCAAATGAAGGCGGCGGGCCGCTTTGCTGCCGTTGCGCTCTTCTAGCAGCACTTGCAGGATGATCAGCAGATTGAGGTCGATACGCCCCAGTTGTTCCAGCAGCATGATATGAACCTCTTTCAACTCAATGATTACTTTATACTATTTTTTTCATATCTTGACGATTTTACCCTCTCCCGCTTTCGTGGTCGTATCAGCCGCTGATACCGGCTATCGCGGTTGAGAGGATCCGTCGCACTCTCCATATGGCGACCTTGAAGGGCAATGTTTGAGTGATGATTTATTTGCTCGCTTGCACCCGTCTTGATTTTACTCAACAATCCCTGCGCGCTGTGTTGATGATATCGATAGCGAACGCTTGGTAAAAGCGCGCCCCCAGGGCTCGTTGGTGTTGATATCTAGCCCCGGTGGATCGTGCTGCTGGAGGGGAGGTGGGCTTGGCCACAAACCTCTGGTCATTGAGGGCTGGACACTGTCATTCGGTGTTTTGGTAACACCTTTGCGACGATGAAAATTGTCCGAAATAAGTAGGAGTGAAGTATGTCTGTAGACGAAAAAGTTGAATTGAACGAAACCTGTGACAGCTGTGGTTGTTTTGCCGAGATCGGTACCATCATTGGCGAAGGTGACGAGGTGATGGAGCTGGTGATTGAAGCTGCCGCCGAGGGAGATGCCCGGGCTAAACTGGCCGCTTATGAAGCACTGGCCAAGCAGGTTACATCTGAAGCTAAAGTGAGCTGCGAGCTGACCCCAGTCGCCAATGGTGTGATCCTCAAAGCCCAGTTGCAATTTACCTGCACTGCTGAAAAACTGATTTTTGAGCTGCGGGCTCGCTCAATCTGAGTGGTCTGAAAACGCGGCAGGTTTGCCTGCCGTGTTGACCCTTCTGCGGTGGGTCGGCGTTCTATAGTTACTCTATCCCACTGACGTTTTTGCCCGGCGCGAGTCGGCCAGCAGAAGGCGTAAACACGATGATGCAGCGATGGTTCTCCCCCCCTAATTTCACCGTTTATCACGACTTATCTTGCTGGCAAAGGTGCGCCATTGTGTCATGGGTTGTTGCACACAAGGTGGCAACATCATGATGCGACGATGGTGTTGGAGTCTGCTCGTTCTCTTTTGTCTCCCTCTGCTGGCGGCTGAACTTAAGCCACAGCGTCTACCCCAACCCGGGGATCTCGACAGTATTTTGCAAAAGCGCGAACTCAGGGCTCTGGTGGTCTACGAGCGTGGCTTCTATTTTCTCGATCGTGGCGTCCAGTACGGCATTCTGGTCAACCAGCTGCAGGGGTTCGAACGTTGGCTAAACAAGACCTATCTCGCCAAGGAGAAGGTCAAGCTCAAGGTGGTCTATATCCCGGTGCGTCAGGACAAGCTGTTGGACTACCTGACCGAGGGGCGCGGTGATCTGGTCGCTGCTACCATGACGGTGACCCCCGGCCGGCGTGAGCAGGTGGCCTTCTCCCGGCCGCTCATCTCCTCTATCGAGGAGTGGGTGGTGAGCCAGAATAGTCTGCCCGGCTTTAACCGTATCACCCAGCTTTCCGGCAGGCGGATCTGGGTGCGAGCCAGTTCCAGTTACTACGAGAGCCTGCGTCAGCTCAACTGGTTATTTCGCGAGTTGGGGCTGCCCCCCGTCTATATCGAGACGGTGCCCGAATACCTGCAAGATGGGGATCTGCTGGAGATGGTAGCTGCCGGCATCATCCCGCTGACGGTCACCGACAGCTACAAGGGCCGGATCTGGCTGGGGGGTATGCTTGCCGGTCTCAAGGCCCACAAGTTGGTGCCGCTGCGTAGCAATGGCGCCAGTGCCTGGGCGCTGCGCAAGCACAGCCCCGAACTGCTGAACGCCGTCAATGGCTATCTGGCGAGTACCAGCAGCAATAGCCTTTACAGTGACATGACCTTGCGTCGGCTGCTGGTACACAGTGACCAGATGAGCAACATCTTGGCGCCGGATCCCATGGGGCGCCTCTCGACCATTCGCAAAGTGCTGGAGCAATATGCCAGCCAATACGATCTCGATTGGTTAATGTTGGCCGCCTTGGGCTACAAGGAGTCGGGCCTTAATCCTGGTGTCCGATCGAACGGGGGGGCGGTGGGCATCATGCAATTGCTGCCCAGTACGGGGCGGGAGATCGGCATGAGCGGGTCACAACTGATGACCCTTGATGGCAATGTAGAGGCCGCCTGTCGCTACCTGAGACTGATCCTCGATACCTACTTCAATGACCCCGGGCTGGATCGGCTCAATCGTCATCTTTTTGCGCTTGCGGCTTACAATGCCGGGCCGAACCGGGTGCAGGCGCTGCGGGGCAAGGCAGAGAAGATGGGGCTCGATCCAAATATTTGGTTTGGCAGTGTGGATCAGCTGGTGGCCAATGAGGTCGGGCAGGGGCCGATTAACTATGTCGGCACCATTTACAAATACTATGTGGCCTACCGCTTCAGTTTGCCCCAGCTTGAAGGCAAGGCCGCGGCTATTGAAGCGGTTCAGCCCTGAGCCGGTTAACCGGCAGGGTTGTCTGCACGGTTGGCAACTGCCAGCCGCCATCTCTGTGCTGCAAAAACCAGTGACCCGGCCCAGTGGCAGGGATGAGGTCTGGTTGGCTGGGCTGGCCCAGATAGCGCAACATCGGGGTATCATGCAGTTCCATCAGCGGCTCCTTGTGACAAATTTGAAGAGGCTCACCAGGGTTATGACACCCGGCCATGACAGCAGGATGACACCATGATCCCCGGAGCCTTTGCCCTGATCGACGATCCCCAGCTGGCACTTCAGGTGCGCTGCCACTGGATCCGCCATGCCCGCGAGCGGATCCAGGCGCAGTACTACAGTTGGGAGGAGGACAGCAGTGGTAAGCTGCTGCTCAGCGAGCTGCTCCACGCTGCCCGGCGCGGCGTTAAGGTGCAGTTGCTGGTGGATGACCTTTATGCCGGTGACAACCGCTTGCTGGAGAGGGTGGCCCACTATCCGGGGATCGAAGTGCGGCTGTTCAATCCTTTCTGGTTGCGGGGCTGGCGGCCGCTGGCCCTGCTGCTAGAGGGGCTGCTCAGCTTTCGCCGCCTCAACCACCGGATGCACAACAAGCTGCTGCTGGTGGATGGCAAGCTGGCCTTGATTGGCGGGCGCAACATTGGCGATCGCTACTTTGGTCTGGATCCGCAAGCCCCCTTTGTCGATCTCGAGCTCGCCTGTCAGGGTGGCCTGTGTCAACAGATGGGGCAGGGGTTTGAGCAGTTCTGGCACAGCAGCTGGAGTCACCCCATTCGCCATCTACTGCGTCGAGCGCTGCTGCCCGCCGAAATTGAGGTGGTCAACGACTTCCTGCTTACTATGACGGATCCGGCGCTGGCTGCGGTCTACGATCTGCCTGCCGCGCTGTTTGACAAGGCCCACTTGCCACTGCAGTGGCATGAGGGGCGGGCTGAGGTATGGTTCGATCGGCCCGGTAAGGGGCTTATCTCTCGCCCTGTCACCGCTCGCCAGCTGTGGCGCCAGTTGGCCGATAACCCTCACCGTTTGGTGTTGATCACTCCTTACCTCATTCTCACCCGCGGGTTTCGCCGGCGCTTGGCGCGGCTGCGCCAGCAGGGCGTTAGCATCGATATTCTCACCAACTCCCTGGCCAGCACCGATGTGCCCTTGGTCTATGGCGCTTACCAGCGTCATCTGGGTTGGTTGCAGCGCCAGGGGATCCGGGTGACCGAGTTTGGCGATGGGCGCGGCAGTTTGCACGCCAAGCTGATCTTGCTGGGAGAGGAGCGGGCGCTGTTTGGCAGCCTCAACCTCGATCCTCGCTCGCTGTTTCTCAATACCGAGTTGATGCTGCATCTGAATTGCCCGCCAATCTGCGAAGCACTGCAAGCGTGGCTAGCTCACTGGCAGGTGCAAACCAAGGTTATCCCGCGCCAAGCCACGGGATGGGCACGTCGGCTGGTCGCCAGATTGAGCGACTGGTTACCTCTGCGGCGCTGGTTGTGAGGTGGCCGTTTTTTTGTGCGAGATCTCGCAAAACCTTGTCAGTCATTGCATATCAGGCTTGCGGGTGAATAACTGCGATAGCTACTATATATTTGTTTTATAACAAATTAATTGCTTTGCTCAGGCTGTTTGTGGGGCCTGTCATGTGCATAAAATCGGCGTGAAAACATTTTTTATTTTGTGTTTATGCGTAATATGCCAGTTGCAAGGACAAACACGACGGCTTGTCTGCCGTGTGGACGAAGGTTGTTACGGGTTGCTGGTCACTTGCCTCGCGGCAATTGGCGTCCACTTCAGATGGGTTGTGAACTATCGGGAAGTGCGGCAGAGACCCGGCGCAGCCGGACTCCAATATGGAACACGCAATTTGCGAAGGGGGTGACATTACCATGTCACCCCACTTTTTTTGGTCGCTCGTCACTCCCGCTCGCTCCCATATGGCAAGGCCGTTGGATGGCCATGACCATAAAATGAGGGCCGCAATAGCGGCCCTCATTTTCATTGGTTTGGCAACTAAGCCTGCTTGACGCTCCGGCGTCGCTGTAGCCAGACGATGATGCCAAACAGCAGGAAGCCCGGGATCCACATTAGCTCCTTGCGGGCGCGTTCGGTAGGAGCCTTGACGGCAAGGATCTCTTGATCAAAATCCAGCCCAAGATCGGCAGCTGTGCTGCCAAACGCGACGCTGTCGATCAGGGTCTTGCCATCTTGCTGATACAGGTTCAGGCCCAGATTAGCCAGTCGCTCTGCACCATCCGCCCCATCCGGTACGGCGACCAGCAGGGTGAACTTGCGTGGTTTGCCCACCGCATCTTCACCGAGGATCCGCAGGCGCAGGGTGCTCTCTGCTTCCACTTCTCCCATGGTTTGGGCCAGCTCGGCAGGGGGAGTGCTGCGATAGGGATCGTGCACCATGTCCATCCAGAAACCCGGGCGGAACAGGGTGAAGGCAACCAGTAGCAGTAACACGCTCTCGTACCAGCGACTCTTCACCAGGAACCAGCCCTGAGTGGCGGCGGCGAAGATCAGCATGGCGATGGTCGCCACGATAAAGATCAGCACCCCGTGAGCAAAGTCCACGTTGATCAGCAGCAGGTCGGTGTTGAAGATGAACAAAAATGGCAATGCTGCGGTGCGCAGGCTGTAGTAGAAGGCGGTGATCCCGGTCTTGATGGGATCGCCCTTGGAGACGGCAGCGGCGGCAAAGGAGGCCAACCCTACCGGCGGTGTCACGTCTGCCATGATACCGAAATAGAACACGAACAGGTGTACTGCAACCAGCGGCACGATCAGCCCGTTTTGTTGTCCCAGCGTCACCACCACTGGCGCCAGCAGGCTGGATACCACTATGTAGTTGGCGGTGGTGGGCAGCCCCATGCCGAGGATCAGGCTGAGCAGGGCGGTGAGCAGCAGCATCAGCAGCAGGTTGCCCATGGAGAGGAGCTCTACCAAATCTGCCAGTACCAGCCCCACCCCGGTTTGGGAGACTGCACCGACTATGATCCCGGCGGTAGCGGTGGCGATGCCGATGCCGATCATATTGCGGGCGCCAGCCACCAGACCTTCCCGCAGATCCACCACGCCATCTTGTAGTGAGCCGTAATCATGCTTGCCATCGCTACGCAGCCAGTTGAGCAGTGGCCGCTGGGTCAGCAGGATGATCACCAGCATCACAGTGCCCCAGAAGGCGGACAGACCCGGTGAGAGGCGCTCCACCATCAGACACCACACCAGTACCACCACCGGCAGCAGGAAGTGCAGGCCGGAGAGCAGCACGGCGCGGGTATTGGGTAGCTCGATCAGCGGCTGGTTGGGATCTTCGACCGCCAGCGGCTCATGACTGGCGGCGATCTTCAGCAGCCCCAGATAGACCAGTGCCAGTAACAGGCTGATCCCCGGCAGGGCGTACTCACCCAGCGCAGGTTTGAGCCAGCCAAGGCCATAGTAGACTGCCAGCGACAGGCCGCTGATCAGGGCGGCGCCGAAGGCAAAACCGGTCAGGCGGCGGAGCCAGGGTTTGGGCTGGTGGCCACCGATAGGCTCCATGCCCAGCTTGAGCGCTTCCAGATGGACGATATAGAGCAGCGCGATATAGGAGATGGCGGCAGGCAGGAAGGCGTGCTTGATGATCTCCACATAGGGAATCCCCACATATTCCACCATCAGGAAGGCGGCCGCCCCCATCACCGGCGGCATGATCTGGCCGTTAACCGAGGAGGCGACTTCTACCGCGCCGGCTTTCTCGGCGCTAAAGCCGACCTTCTTCATCATCGGGATGGTGAAGGTGCCGGTGGTCACCACGTTGGCGATGGAGGAGCCGGAGATGAGGCCGGTCAGACCGGAGGCGACCACTGCCGCTTTGGCCGGGCCACCGCGCAGGTGACCGAGCAGGCTGAACGCGAGCTGGATAAAGTAGTGACCGGCACCGGCCCGCTCCAGCAGGGCGCCGAACAGCACAAACAGGAACACGAAGCTGGTGGAGACGCCGAGGGCGATGCCGAACACCCCCTCGGTGGTGATCCACTGGTGGTTCGCCAGGGCGGTGAAGCTCACCCCGCGGTGCGCCAGCAGCCCCGGCATCCAGGGGCCGGCCAGGCTGTAGGCGAGAAACACCAGGGCGATCACCGCCAGGGCCGGGCCCAGGGCGCGGCGAGTCGCCTCCAGCAGCAGCGGTATGCCGATACAGGC
>JBOFSK010000215.1:0-6223 GCA_051651505.1 Aeromonas sp. | reverse complement strand
AGCCTTTGGCGCCCATCCAGAATTCAAAGGAGTGTTGAACCCCGTTGGCGGTCAAGGTAGCGCCAGACAAGCCGTCTACTTCATGAATCGCATCTGCTGGGGCATGACCTTTGATGATCTGCAAGGCAAAGTTGCCATCTTGATCAAACATTTGCTTGCCATTAAACAGGGCACGCCAAGCCGGGTTCTCAATTTCACCACCCAGACCCGGGGTTTCACCGTGGCTGTAGTAGGTGATGCCTTTGATGGTTTTACCGTCAGCGGCGACCGCAACGAAGGCATACATGGTTGACCACAGACCCTGACCATGAATTGGCAGGATGATGCTGTCGACCTTGCCTTGCGCATCCTTGGCAAAGAATACCGGGATCTGCTTGGCAATTTGACGCAAGCTAGCCTTATCGTCAGCGGCACTTAACCGGATGTTACGGGCAGGATCTTTCGCGGCGGCTTGGGCATCAAATTTATCTGCATCGCCTTCAACAAAATCACCGCTCGCCAGATCAACCAGTCGGGCTTCAATTTTATCGCCATACAGCTTGGCCAGATCGCGTTTGGCCACTGCACTGATATCGACACCTGCGACCGACAGAATATTGCTCTGCTTGTCGATGGCCTTGTTCTCTTCTTGGGTCGAACGCAGGCCGACTGCCGCCACCGATACCACGATGGAACAGGCCAGACACAGGCCTGTTACTACGCTGATGGTGCCGAGGGTTGAATCTTTATTAAACGCCACGAGCAATCCTCCGCTTGATGTTTGCCTGAGCGACGAAGTGGTCCATCAGGGGAGCAAACAGGTTCGCAAACAGAATGGCCAGCATCATGCCTTCTGGGAATGCCGGGTTGACTACGCGAACCAGCACCACCATCACACCAATCAGCGCGCCGTACCACCACTTGCCTTTATTGGTAAAGGCCGCGGAGACAGGATCGGTTGCCATAAAGGCCATACCGAAGGCAAAACCACCCAGTACCAGATGCCAATGCCATGGCATGCTGAACATAGCGTTGGTGTCGGAACCGATGATGTTAAACAGCAGGGAGGTCGCGATCATACCGATCATCACACCTGCAATGATGCGCCAGGAGGCGATCCGCATGTAGACGATCATGGCGGCACCCAGCAGGATCATCAGGGTAGAGACTTCACCGATGGAACCTGGCAGGTTACCCAGGAAGGCATCCATCCAGCTGATGGTTTGACCGGTGGCACCGTTGATCAGCGCCATCTGGCCGCCTTGGGCCCACTGGCTCAGGGCAGTCGCGCCGGAGAAGCCGTCAATCGCAACCCAGACCGCATCACCGGAGATTTGGCCCGGGTAGGCGAAGAACAGGAACGCACGACCCGCAAGAGCCGGGTTCAGGAAGTTCTTGCCGGTACCGCCGAACACTTCTTTGGCCATCACCACACCGAAGGTGATACCCAGCGCAGCTTGCCACAGGGGCAGCTGGGGCGGCACGATCAGGGCAAACAGGATCGAGGTGACGAAGAAACCTTCGTTGATCTCGTGCTTGCGTACCATGGCGAACAGCACTTCCCAGAAGCCACCGACCAAGAACACGGTCAGGTAGATAGGGAAGAAGTGGGTGGCACCGATCAGCATCTTGCTGCCAAGGCCGGCGACAGCCGGATCCAGCGATGCCCCCAGCATGGTCGCCAGGGCATATTGCCAGCTGCTGGCACCCGCGGCCGTGCCCAGATGGGCAATGGCGGCGATGGCCTGGTTACCTACGTTGAACATGCCCCAGAACATGGCCGGGAACACGGCCAGCCACACCATGATCATCATCCGCTTCAGATCTAGCGCATCACGGACGTGGGCAGCATTGCGGGTAACGCTACCCGGGGTGTAGAACAGGGTGTATGTCGCTTCGAACAGGGCATAGTACTTGGCGTACTTGGCACCCGGTTCAAAGTGGTGTTCCATTTTTTCAAGAAGTTGCTTGAGACTCATCGCTTAACCTTCCAGTTCAATCTTGGTCAGGCACTCACGCAAGACTGGGCCGTATTCTGTCTTGCCAGGGCAGACAAAGGTACAGAGCGCCAAATCTTCCTCATCCAGCTCCAGACAGCCCAGTGTTTGCGCACCGTCGCTATCACCGGAGACCAAATCCCGCAGTAGCAGGGTGGGCAGGATGTCGAGTGGCATCACCCGTTCGTAGCTGCCGATCGGCACCATAGAACGGTCACTACCATTGGTAGTGGTGGTGAAGTTGATCAGCTTACCCTTCATCAAATGAGAGAGGGTGGTGCGGGTGATCGAGAACTTGCTGGGGCTGGGGTTGATCCAACCCAGGAACTCTTTTTCGCGACCTTCACCCAGTACGCTGACCTGATTGTGGTAGCGTCCCAGATAGTCGTGAGCCCCTTGCGCTTTGCTGCCGCTGAGGATCGAACCCGAGATAACCCGGTTTTCGTCAGCACGCAACTCGTTGTTGGTCAGCTGGCTGAGGCAAGCACCAATACGGGTACGCAGCAGGCGTGGTTTGAGCACATTTGGGCCAGCCAGCGCGATCACCTTGTCGGTGCAGATCTCACCGGTGGTGAACAGCTTGCCGAAGGCAATCACATCCTGATAGTTGATGTGCCACTGCACCTTGGTGCTGCTGACCGGATCCAGGAAGTGGATATGGGTACCTGGCAGACCGGCAGGGTGGGGACCGACAAAAACCTCTTCCTTGACCTGGGGCAGTGAAGAGTGGGGCAGGCTGCCTTCGCCTTTACAGACGTAGACTGCGCCATCGGTCAGGCGGGTCAATACGGCCAGACCATCGAGGAAAGCCTGGGGCTGTTCCTTGATAATCAGCTCGGCATTGGCTGCCAGCGGGTTGCTGTCCATTGCAGTGACAAAGATAGCGCGCGGGGTAGAACCCACCGCAGGTACCTTGCTGAACGGACGGGTACGCAACGCAGTCCACTGACCTGATGCGACCAGGATCTCTTGCACCTTGCTGCGCTCGAGCTGAGTCAGCTCGGCGGACGCAACATGGGCAAAGGTCACCTGCTCATCAGAACCGTCGAGGTCGATGACCACCGACTGCAGAACACGTTTGGCACCACGGTTGATCTCTGAAACCACACCGGTGGCGGGAGCTGTGAATTTCACGCCCGGATTCTTCTTGTCTTCAAAAAGATCCTGACCTTTGATGACGCGATCACCTACTTTGACGAACATAGTAGGTCGCATCCCCACGAACTCCTCGCCCAGTGTCGCAACACGGGTGATGGCGGGGCCATCGTAGATTACTTGCTCTGGCGCACCCAGCACGGGGATGTCCAGTCCTTTTTTGATTGTAATCATACTCAATTGCACTACCGTTACGGGAAGAGAGGTTAGTTAGCGCCGAGAAATACATCACGACGGGTGGTTAAGTGAGCCTAAGACGATGTTGTGCCGTGTGATTTAGCCCAACACTTTGTCAACATATGAGGTCACTCAAAAGCCGCTGATTTTATCACTTAAGACCCATGAACGGCTATGCCAAATGGGCAAAATCCCCGTGCCATCACAAAAAATCAGCTGCCATGCCACCCCCTTTGATGCCCTGTAAGTCACGGTTTTACATCTTGTTTATTCTTATACCTCAATAGGGGTATTTTAGATTGTTTCAATTATCAATAAATAAATCACAATGCTAAAAAATACCCACTTTGATGTGATTTTATTGGGAGATATGGGTGAAATTTGTTTCAATTTTGGTGCGTTAAGGTGCCAGGGTCAGTTCTCTTCACCCTTGGTTCATCATGGTTTGCCTATGCAACTCGGGGTGCGCGGAGCCTGGCCTTTCGCTTGCCACTCGTCTGCGGTGTAAGTGTGCAGTGCCAGCGCGTGGATAGCGCCAGCCAGTTCGTCGGCCAGAATGGCATTGACCTGACGATGGCGAGCCAACAGCCGTTGTCCTGCAAATTGCTGGCTGACGATCACCACTTTGAAATGGCTCTCGGATCCTGGCTCCACGCGGTGCATGTGGCTCTCGTTGAACACCTCCAGCAGCGTTGGGGAGAGGGCGGCGGTTAGTTTTGCTTCCATCAGTTGTTGGATGGTCATCGGGTCTGCTTCCTGGTTGAATGTCGGGCCATTCTAGCGCCAGTGGCGGTCGGGAATAAGCCCAGCTTGGCGGAAATCGTGGGGTGATTGTCTCGTTGCCACGGTTCGAACTGGTGAAATTTTTGGTGCTCGCTAGAATAGCGCCACTTTGCGTCGCCCCTGGCGCCTGTTACCCGAATCAAGCCGAGGTTGGACTCTTCCTATGCAAACCCTTCTCGACATGCCCCACTGTCAGTTCACGCTCTACCGCTATCCGCGCCAGAGTCAGGAGACCCTGCAAGCCTGGGATGCGGCAGATGAATACCTGATCAACACCCTGGCGGAGACCCCCCTGGAGCAGGCGGGGCCGGTGATCATCATGAATGATGGCTTTGGGGCGCTGACAGCTTATCTGCATCCCCATGCCCCGTATTGCGTCACCGACTCTTATATCAGCGAGCGGGCCACCTTGGCCAATCTGGCTGAAAATGGGCTAGATGCCAACGGTATTACCTTGCAGGATGCGCTGGCACCGCTGCCGGATGCCCCGGCGTTGGTGGTGATCAAGGTCTCTAAATATCAAGCATTGCTGGAGCAGCAGTTGCTGACCTTGCGCGACGTGGTGACACCGGCAACCCGGGTCATTGCCGCTGGCAAGGCCAAGGATATTCACACCTCGACCCTCAAGTTGTTTGAGAAATATCTGGGGCCGACGCGCACCTCGTTGGCCTGGAAAAAAGCGCGCCTGATCCACTGTGAGCCGCAGGCAGTGCAGGCAGCGCTGGCCAATCCCTTCCCGACGGTGTGGCCGTTAGCGGACGTTGGGATGCAGATCCACAACCATGCCAACGTCTTCTCACGCACCAGTCTCGATATTGGCGCCCGCTTTATGCTGGACAATTTACCGATCAACAGCGCGCGCAAAGTGATCGATCTTGGTTGTGGCAATGGGGTGCTGGGCCTCTCGCTGCTGGCCAAAGACAGTGAAGTCGAGGTGACCTTTATCGATGAATCCTATATGGCGGTCGCTTCTGCGCAGTTGAACGTTGAGCACAATCTGGCTGAGGCATTGCCGCGCGCCCGCTTTATGGTCAACAACTGTCTCGACGGGGTGGCGGTTGGCTCAGCGGATCGGATCCTCTGTAATCCCCCCTTTCATCAACTGCAGGCGATCACCGATCATATCGCCTGGCAGATGTTCAGCGATGCACACCGGGTGTTGCCTCAGGGGGGGGAACTCTGGATAGTAGGCAACCGTCATCTGGACTATCACAACAAACTCAAGCGCTTGTTTGCCAACGCCCAAGTCGTTGCGTCGAACAGTAAATTCGTTATTTTGAAAGCCATCAAACGTTAATACGAAAGGAAACCCATGATGAAGAAGTCACTGTTGCTGCTGGCCGCCCTGATGCTGGGCGGATGTGCCACCCATTGGCCGGAGACCGCACTGCTTAACCCGCAGGTGATCCCCGCCAACCAGCAATACTACTCTGGTAATCGGATCACCATGGAAGGGGTAGACAAGCGTGAGGCCGCTTATGTGTTCTCTATCAAACATAAAGAGAAAGCGCCGGTGCTGGTCAACAGCGAGCGTCCGCTCAATCTGTTGATGGCTGAGCGGCTGGCAGAAGGGTTGCGCAGTCAGGGGTTGGAGGTCGGCAACAGCGGCACCACTAACCTGGCGCTGGTGATCAGCAGTGCTGCGGTCAAGGTAGAAGAGAAAACCTTCACCTATGTCACCAAATCCCGGGTCAGCCTGCAGGTGGTCGCCGATTTTCAGGGCAACCGGCTGACCAAGCAATTCAATATGTCCTCCAGCAAAGAGAGTCCGAGTGAGCCGGGGATGGCCGATCTGGAGTCCACCTTGAATCTGCAACTGGGCAGCGTGCTGCAACAAATCATGGCTGATGAGACCCTGCGAGGTTATCTGAAAGGTCAACCCAGCGGGGCGGGAGTGTGATGATGAAAAAACTCTGGTTACTGGCGATGTTGATCGCGCCGCTGGCGTTCGCGGGCCCGAAAGTGAGATTGGAGACCAACCACGGTAATATCGTGGTGGAGCTGGCGGCCAAACAGGCGCCCCAGACGGTGAAGAACTTTCTGCGTTATGTGGCCGATGGCAGCTATGACGGTAGCCTGTTTCACCGGGTGATCCAGGACTTTGTGGTGCAGGGGGGGGGCTATAACCAGCA
>JBOFSK010000214.1:0-14680 GCA_051651505.1 Aeromonas sp. | reverse complement strand
TTTATCAGCCACGATCTGCCGGTTATTCGCCAGATGTGCGACCGCATCGGGGTGATGCAGCACGGTCATCTGGTGGAAGTGGCGGAGACCGAAAAACTCTTTACCAATGCCGAGCATGAGTACAGCCGCAAGCTGATCTCCCTGATGCCGGCGTTTAAAGGCATGTCCCGTGAGGGGCTGGAAATAGCAAGCCAGTAAAGTACTGGCTCGCCACAAACTCAGTGAAGTCACGGGTCTGTTAGAAAAAACCGTTTGTTAATAAAAAGCCAAAAGCATGGAGAAAACGATGAAGAAAGGATTGTCTAAAATTGCCCTGGCGCTGGTTGCCGCCGGTTTTGCCTTCACTGTCTCAGCCGCTGATATCAAGGTAGGGGTCGCCTCCGATGCCACCTCGCTGGATCCCCAGGAGCAGCTCTCCGGCCAGACCCTGGAGATGTCTCATCTGGCATTTGATCCGCTGATGCGCTGGACTCAAGATCTGCAATTCGAGCCTCGTCTGGCAGAAAAATTTGAGCGTGTCGATGACAACACCGTCCGCTTCCACCTGCGCAAAGGGGTTAAGTTCCACTCCGGTAACGACTTTACTGCCGATGACGTGGTGTGGACCGTCAACCGTCTGAAATCTTCCGTCGATTTCAAGGCGATCTTCGACCCTATCAGCGAAGTGAAGAAGGTCGATGATTACACCGTCGATCTGATCACTGCCAAGCCGGTCCCGCTGGTGCTGCAAACCGTCACCTACATCTTTCCGATGGACTCCAAGTTCTACAGTGGCAAGACTGACGCCGGTAAGGACAAGGCTGCGATCGTCAAAAACGGCGATTCCTATGCTTCTACCAATGTCTCTGGTACCGGTCCGTTTAGCATCAAGTTCCGTGAGCAGGGCGTGAAACTGGAATATACCCGCAACGCCAACTACTGGGACAAGGCCTCCAAGGGCAACGTCCAGAACCTGACCGTGGTGCCGATCAAGGAAGATGCTACCCGGGTGGCGGCCCTGCTGGGTGGCGACGTGGACATGATCTATCCGGTCGCGCCCAACGATCTGGAGCGGGTCAAGAATGGCAAGGACACCCAGTTGGTGACCCTGTCTGGTACTCGCGCCATCATTATCGAGCTGAACCAGAACACCAACCCGGCCCTGAAAGACAAGCGGGTGCGTCAGGCGATCAACTACGCCATCAACCAAGTGGGCATCGTCGAGAAGATCAACAAGGGCTTCGGTACCCCTGCTGGCCAGCTGAGCCCGAAAGGCTATGCCGGTCACAACGAGGCACTGGTGCCCCAGTATGATCTGGCCAAGGCCAAGGCGTTGATGAAAGAGGCCGGTCATGAGCAGGGCTTCAAGATGACCTTTATCGCACCGGCGGCCCGTTATGTGAACGACGTCAAAATTGCCCAGGCGGTCTCTGCCATGTTGGCCAAGATCAACATCAAGGTGGATCTGAAGACCATGCCAGTGGCTCAGTACTGGCCTGAGTTTGATAAGTGTGCCGCTGACATGCAGATGATTGGTTGGCACTCAGATACCGAAGATAGCGCCAACTTCTTCGAGTTCCTGACCTTCACCAAGGATGCCAAGACCGGCATGGGCCAGTACAACTGCGCCGGTTATGCCAATGCTGAGGCTGACAAGCTGGTGATGGACGCCAACGCCGAAACGGATCCGGCCAAGCGTGCCGAGCTGCTGAAGAAAGCCGAGGCCATGTTGGCAGAAGACGCGGCCTATGTGCCACTGCATTGGGAAGACCTGGCCTATGGCGCCAAGAAGAATGTCGACATCAAGCCGGTGGTCAACGTGATGAACTTCCCTTACCTGGGTGACCTGGTGGTCAGCAAGTAAGAGCAGAACACAAGGAAGGACGGGGCGGGGTGGTCTGCTGGCCACTTCGCCCACTAACAGAAGCCTGTGCCATGACACAGGCCACGCAGAAGGACAAGCATGTTTACATTCCTGCTCAAACGGTTCTATCAGGCCGTGATAGTGATGTTCGTTATCAGCCTGGTTGCCTTCTCCATCCAGGATAATCTGGGTGACCCCTTGCGCGAGCTGGTGGGACAATCGGTCTCCGAAGCCCAGCGCCAAGAGTTGCGCGACAAGATGGGCCTTAACGATCCCTTTTTGGTTAAATACAGCCGCTTTTTGAAAAATGCGCTGCAAGGGGATCTGGGCACCTCCTATTTCTTCAAGCGACCGGCTCTTGAGGTGATCCTCGACAAGCTGGTGGCGACCCTTGAGCTGGTATTTGCTGCCGCGCTGATCATAGTTGTGGTCTCCATTCCGCTCGGTGTTTACTCGGCGATCCACCCGCGCAGCATTGCCACCAAGATCATCATGGCGGGGAGCAGTATCGGCATCTCGATCCCGGTGTTTCTGACCGCCATCATGCTGATGTATCTCTTCTCGATCCAGCTGGGCTGGCTGCCGGCCTATGGCCGCGGCGAGACCTATAACCTGCTGGGTTGGGAGTCGGGCTTCTTCACTTGGGATGGTATCTTGCATCTGATCCTGCCGGCGGTGTCGCTCTCCTCCATCATGCTGCCGCTGTTTATCCGGCTGGTGCGCTCCGAGATGCTGGAGCAGCTCTCCTCCGAGTACGTCAAGTTTGCCCGTGCCAAGGGGCTGGACAACAATCAGGTTTACTACAGCCACGCCCTCAAGAACACCATGTTGCCGGTGATCACTGTCGGTGGGGTGCAGATTGGCACCATGGTCGCCTACACCATTCTGACCGAGAGCGTATTCCAGTGGCCGGGAACCGGTTTTCTGTTCCTCGAGGCGATCCACCGGGTCGATACCCCGCTGATCACCGCCTATGTCATCTTCGTGGGGCTGATTTTCGTGGTGACCAACACCTTGGTCGACCTGCTCTATGGCTTTATCAATCCGACTGTTAACTTGACCGGCAAGGGGTAAGCACATGACCAATATTGTAACTGCACGCCCAAGCCGTTGGGCTCGATTCAAGAACGCGGACATCGTCTATTACTTCCTGCGGGACAAGGTAGCCATGTTCAGCGTTGCGGTGTTTGTGGTGTTTGTGCTGGCAGCGCTGTTGGCGCCCTGGCTGGCACCCCACAACGTCTATGACCAGACCAGTTTTGATCTGATGGATGCCGAGTTGCCACCCTCCTGGCTGGCAGGGGGTGATGCACGTTTCTGGCTCGGTACCGATAACCAGGGGCGCGATATCTGGAGCACCATCCTCTATGGTGCCCGCATTTCCCTCTCCATCGGCCTGTTTGCGGTGGCGCTGCAGTTGGTGCTCGGTATCGTTATCGGTCTGATCGCCGGTTACTTCGGTGGTCGCATCGACAACCTGCTGATGCGCTTTGCCGACGTGCAGCTGTCGTTCTCCACCATGATGGTGGCGATCATCATCTCCGCCATCTTTCAGGCAACCTTTGGCTCCGAGTTCTACTCGAAGTTCGCTATCCTGATGCTGGTGGTGATCATCGGCATTGCCGAGTGGCCACAGTACGCTCGTACCGTGCGCGCCTCTGTGCTGGCGGAGAAGAAGAAGGAGTATGTGGAAGCGGCCAAGGTGATGGGGTTTCGTGCTCCGCGCATTATGTTCCGCCACATTCTGCCCAACTGTTTGTCGCCCATTTTGGTGATCTCCACCGTGCAGGTGGCCAACGCCATCATGAGCGAGGCGGCACTCTCCTTCCTCGGATTGGGGATGCCGGTGGATCAGCCGTCACTGGGGTCGCTGATCAGCGTCGGCTTCAACTACATCTTCTCCGGCTCTTGGTGGATCACCGCCTTCCCGGGGATCTGTCTGGTGGTGCTGGTGCTGGTCATCAACCTGCTGGGGGACTGGTTGCGGGATGTGTTTAACCCGAAGATTTACAAGGGTTAACTCGGGTCGGAAGTGAAGATACAAGAAGGGCGCCATCAGGCGCCCTTCCCTTATTTGCTCTTTAACTCGCAGCAGGTCAGGCTTGCAGCCAGCTTTCGATGCTGCGCTGGATGCCAGCATCGTCCAGACCGAGCAGGGCATAGATCTCCTGCTGGGTACCCTGTTCCACGAAGCGATCCGGCAGGCCGAGGTTGAGCACCGGCTTGCACTGTTTATTGTGCATCAGCAGTTCGTTCACCGCCGAACCGGCGCCGCCCATGATGGCGTTGTCTTCGAGGGTGACGAAGTGATCGTGGCTGGCCGCCAGCGACAGCACCAGTGCTTCATCCATCGGCTTGACGAAACGCATGTCCACCAGGGTGGCATCCAGTGCCTCGGCAGCCGCTTTCGCAGCGTGCAGCAGGGTGCCAAAGGCCAGAATGGCGGTGCCCTTGCCCTCTCGTACAATGCGGCCTTTGCCAAGCTCCAGCGTGTGCATCTCTGACGAGACGGGCGTCTCGCTCAGGCTGCTGCCACGGGGGTAGCGCACGGCGGCAGGGCCCTGATGAAGATAGCCGGTATAGAGCATCTGACGGCACTCGTTCTCGTCAGACGGCGTCATCACCACCATATTGGGGACGGTGCGCAGGAAGCTGATGTCGAACGCCCCCTGATGGGTCGGGCCATCGGCACCCACCAGACCGGCCCGGTCGATGGCGAACAGCACCGGCAGACCTTGCAGCGCCACATCGTGGATCAGCTGATCGTAGGCGCGCTGCAGGAAGCTCGAATAGATGGCGACCACCGGCTTCTTGTCGGCGATGGCCAGACCGGCAGCAAAGGTGACCGCATGCTGCTCGGCAATGGCCACATCGAAATAACGATCCGGATACTGCTGGCTGAATTTCACCAGCCCAGAGCCTTCGCGCATGGCAGGGGTGATGCCGACCAGCTTCTCGTCTTTGGCGGCCATGTCACACAGCCACTGGCCGAAGATGGCAGAGAAGGTCGGCTTGGCGCCGCTTGCTTTGGGCAAGGCGCACTCGTCCGGGTTGAATTTTGGCACCGCGTGATAACCGATGGGGTCTTTCTCCGCTGGCTCGTAACCCTTGCCCTTCTTGGTCTTGACGTGCAGCAGCTGCGGGCCCTTGAGGTTGCGCATGTTGCGCAGGGTCTCGACCAGCGCCTCGATATCGTGACCATCGATGGGGCCGATATAGTTAAAGCCAAACTCCTCGAACAGGGTGCCGGGCACCACCATCCCTTTGAGGTGTTCTTCGGCCCGTTTGGCCAGCTCCTTGACCGGTGGCAGGCCCGCCAGCACCTTCTTGCCGCCTTCGCGGATGGTGGTGTAGACCTTGCCGGACATGACCCGGGCCAGCTGGTTGTTGAGCGCGCCGACATTCTCGGAGATGGACATCTCGTTGTCGTTGAGGATCACCAGCATGTCTTTGTGCACATCGCCGGCGTGGTTGAGCGCTTCAAAGGCCATCCCCGCGGTAATGGCACCGTCACCAATGACCGCAACCACCTTGCGCCCCAGCCCTTCGCTCTCGGCGGCAACCGCCATGCCGAGTGCGGCACCGATGGAGGTGCTGGAGTGGCCGACGCTGAGCACATCGTATTCACTCTCGCCACGCCAGGGGAAGGGGTGCAGACCATCCTTCTGGCGGATGGTGTGGATCCGATCACGGCGTCCGGTCAGGATCTTGTGGGGATAGGCTTGATGGCCCACGTCCCAGATCAATCGATCGAACGGGGTGTTGTAGACGTAGTGCAGGGCTACGGTCAGCTCGACCGTGCCGAGCCCGGAGGCAAAGTGCCCACTGGAGCGGCTGACCGAGCGCAGCAGATATTCGCGCAGCTCGTTGCACAGGATGGGGAGGCGCTCGAAGGGCAGGGAACGCAGTTCGATAGGCGTATCCGCGAGGGCCAGGTTGGGGAAATTGCTAATATCAACGCTCATATTGTTACTGTTATCCAGCGTTTAGTGGGTTCGCTCGATGATGTAATCGGCAAACGCTTCCAGAATATCGGTATTGTAGGGCAAGGATTGCAGGGCTGTTAAGGCTTTCCCATGCAGTTCGCGAGCCAGCTCACGGGCATTTTCAAGACCGAGCAGCGCCGGATAGGTACTTTTCTCCAGCGCCAGGTCAGAGCCTTGTGGCTTGCCTAGGGTGGCGGTATCACTGGTGATATCGAGGATGTCATCCTGCACCTGAAAGGCCAGCCCGATGGCAGCGGCGTAGGTTTGCAGCGCGGCCAGGGTAGCTTCATCCACATCAGCCTTACACAGGGCACCGAGCGCCACGGCGCACTCAATCAGCGCACCGGTCTTGTGGCGGTGTACCTGCTCCAGTTCGGCCAGCGAGATCTGGCGCCCTTCGGCCTGCAGATCCAGCGCCTGACCGCCACACATACCCAGATAACCCGAAGCGCGGGCGAGGGTACTCAGCATCCGCACCCGGTTGGCCATCAAGGTATCGGGCATGGGGTGGTCGGCCAGAATGGAGAACGCCAGGGTTTGCAGCGCATCACCGGCCAAAATGGCAGTCCCTTCATCAAAGGCTTTGTGGACGGTTGGTTGGCCGCGCCGCAGATCGTCGTTATCCATGGCAGGCAGGTCATCGTGCAACAGGGAGTAGGCGTGGATGCACTCCACGGCAGCCGCAGGGCCATCCAGCAGCTCGCTCTTTACCTCCAGCATTTCGCCGACCGCGTAGACCAGAAACGGGCGAACCCGCTTGCCACCCAGCAGCAGACCGTAACTCATGGCATCACGCAAGCGTGGCGCCATGGTGGGCAAGGATTCAAGTTGTGCTGACAGACAGTCGTCAATACGTTGCCGATGCAGACGGGAAAAATGGTCCAGCGCCACTCACGCCTCTCCTTGTTCGGGCTGAAAGGGGGCGAGTTGGTCACTGCCATCGGCTTGACTGAGCAGGATCTGGATCTTCTGTTCGGCCAGTTCCAGCTTCTGCTGACCGGCCCGCACCAGATGCACACCTTGCTCGAACTGCTTGAGCGCCTCTTCCAGGGGTAGGGAACCTTGTTCCAGTTGATGAACAATGGTTTCCAGCTCTTCCAGAGTGGCATCAAAACTCAGGCGGTCGATTTTTTTACTGGCCATGTCCATCCTCGGGGATTGAAAAAAACGGCTTATATTAACATCGACCGCTCACTGGGGGGAGGCTGAAAAGCGTTGTCCCCTCAAACTCTCCTTAAAGCGGCCGATAACGAACCATCAATCTCAGTGGATAGATGCTTGCCGCTTGGGGCGCAATAGCAGAAAATTCTACAAGGTATAATCGTGGCGAGCATGGGTGACAGGAGTAGGGGCGTGGATTTAGGCAGTCTGATAGGGATAGTGCTGGGTTTTGGGGTGGTGGGATACGCCATGGTTCTCGGTGGCGGCGTCGGCATGTTTGTGGATGCCCCCTCGATCCTGATCACATTCATGGGTTCTATTTTCGTCTGCATGATGAAATTTAATATTGGTCAGTTTTTTCTCGCGTTTAAAGTGGCAGGCAAAGCGTTTATGTATAAGAGCGATACCCTTGATGATCTGATTATCAAGTCGGTGGAGCTGGCTGATGCTGCGCGCAAGGGGGGCTTTCTGGCGCTGGAAGTGGCTGAAATTCCCAATCCCTTTATGAAAAAAGGGATCGACATGCTGGTGGATGGTCATGATGCCGAAGTGGTACGCGCAGTGATGGAGAAAGACATCGATCTGACCGAAGAGCGGCATACGAATGCGATCAAGGTGTTTCGTGCACTCGGTGACCTCGGGCCTGCCATGGGGATGATTGGTACCTTGGTGGGGCTGGTGGCGATGCTGTCAAATATGAGCGATCCCAAATCTATCGGTCCGGCCATGGCGGTTGCCTTGCTGACCACCCTGTATGGTGCAATTTTGGCGAATATGTTTGCTATTCCCATCGCGGATAAGCTGGATCTGCGCAATGCCGAAGAGCGTTTGAGTCGTTCGCTGATCCTGGATGGCATCATGGGGATTCAAAGCGGACAAAACCCCCGAATTATCGAATCCTTGCTTAAAAACTATCTCCACCAATCCAAACGCGAACAGGCGACGGAGTAGCGCTGGCTATGGCAAAATGCAAGTGTCCCCCGCCCGGCCTGCCCTCTTATATGGGTACGTTTGCGGATCTAATGTCGTTGTTAATGTGCTTCTTTGTGCTGCTGCTCTCGTTTGCCGAGATGGATGTGCTGAAGTTCAAGCAGATTGCCGGATCCATGAGGAATGCGTTCGGGGTTCAGAATATTATCGAGGTAAAGGATATCCCCAAGGGCACCTCGGTGATTGCCCAGGAGTTTCGGCCCGGTCGGCCTGAGCCCACGCCTATCGACACCGTGATGCAACAAACCATAGACATGACCCAGACCGAGTTGGATTTTATGCCCGGTGACGCTGAGCAGGCTGGAGGTCAAGACAAGCAAGATGGCCAGTTGACGGGCGCAGACGCCGGTCAGCAGGATGCTGCTGCCCAGCAGCAATCTAACAGCTTGGCTGCCGCACTGGCAGAGCAAATGCGGGGGCAGATCCTCGATGGTGCGATTGAGATTGAGGCGTTGGGTCAGCAAATTATCATCCGGATCCGTGAAAAGGCCTCTTTCCCTGCGGGATCTGCTTTTTTACAGCCGCAATTTTGGCCGGTTATTCGCCAAATCGCGACCCTGCTCAAGGATGTGCCTGGCGAGATCACCGTGTCTGGTCATACCGATAATATCGTGACAGAAAATGAACTGTTTCGCTCCAATTGGGATCTCTCTGCACAGCGTGCGGTCGCTGTCGCGCACCAGATGATAAGAGTCCCCGGATTTGACCCACACCGGCTGGTGGTGCAAGGCATGGCGGACTCTCAGCCATTGGTGCCAAATAGCACGTCCGACAACCGCCGGATCAATCGGCGGGTCGAGATCGCTATTATGCAAGGCAAGCCGACGCTATCGGCACCCATTGTGTTACCCAAGGGTGACTAACGATTGCTAATGGCAAGTGATTAAGGGGCCATTCCATCAGGGGACTGACATGGATTTTGTGCTGGCTTCATATTAAGATGCCCTATCCGAATCGATTGCTGTGGCTTTCATTGCCGATAACCGCAGCGCCTATTTTCAAGCAACCCAGGTTTCGACTATGACTCATACTCCGATGACTGTTCGCGGCGCTGAGAAGCTGCGCGCAGAGCTCGAACATCTCAAGACCGAGCTTCGTCCCCAGATTATCGAAGCGATTGCCGATGCCCGTGAGCATGGCGATCTGAAAGAAAATGCCGAATACCATGCTGCCCGTGAGCAACAGGGGTTCTGCGAAGGCCGTATCCAAGAGATTGAAGCCAAGCTTTCCAACGCCCAGGTGATCGATATCACCAAGATCACTAACAATGGCCGCGTTATTTTTGGCGCCACCGTGACCTTGCTCAAGAGTGAGACCGAGGAAGAGGTGATCTACCGTATCGTTGGGGATGATGAAGCGGACATCAAACAGAATCTGATCTCTGTCAACTCACCCATTGCCCGCGCCTTGATTGGCAAAGAAGTCGATGATGTCACTGTGGTCAAGACCCCAGGTGGCGATGTGGAGTACGAGGTGTTGGAAATCGCGTATATCTAAGTGGATATCGCCAGAATAAAAATCAGGGGAGCGGATGCTCCCCTGATTGTCTCTGCTAGGTGTGATAAGCCTCGCTAAAGGCATCCTGATGGCGTTGAAACAACCAGTGGCGCAGGCGCTCCATATCATGGTCGCACATCTGAAAGCTCAGCGCCCAAGTGGCATGACTGGTTTGGAATCTGATGTGTCTGACCAGTTTGGCCCGTAAGGGAAATGGCTCTTCTTGCTCAATACAGAGCTCGCCGTCGATGGGGTCACCGACCATCATATCGGTTGGAAGATCCTCAACCATGAGGCCGTTTAGCGAAAGGTTTACAATTTGGAACACCCCTTGGTCACTGCACAGTGTGGCTTGTTGCGCCAGACGCCAAGCGCGGGGTTGGGTAAAGCCAAGCTCTTTGATTACCGGGGCGCAGAGGTGTGGCTCGACAAAGCCATCTTCACCCTGGATAAGGGTGAGGGGAAAGCGCAGCTGGTGCCCGGCAAAATGCGCCTCGAGTACCAAGTGTTTCGCCTTGTGCAGCAAGCCAAGCATGGGGGCATCGAGGTGACCATTCAGGACATGAGTGTCCTGATTGCCCTCCAAGTCCCGCAGCATGGCCAGCTCATCTTCGGTAAGAATTTGACGGTGAGCCATAATGCGTGTCCAAAAGTATTCATCGCAGGTTAATGGCTTTGCGACTATTTTGGCAAGCGACTCGAGAAGAAGTGGAATAAGGAAAGAGCGATGCTCTTTCCTGTTACTTGCGGGGCAGCTGGATTTTGGGTTCGGTAGCTTGACGATAAATGGTCAACACGTGGCCCATGCTTTGCACCTTGATTGCACCGGTTTCACGGACGATTGCATCCATAACCAGTTGTTTCATCTCGCGATCTTCAGCGGCGACCTTAACCTTGATAAGCTCGTGGTGATTGAGTGCCAGATCGATCTCTGCCAGTACGCCTTCGGTCAGACCATGTTGACCTAACAGGACGACTGGTTTGAGACTGTGAGCAAGGCCTTTAAGGTACTGTTTCTGTCTATTGTTGAGAATCATCGCAATTTCTTCATAAGTCAGGGTTGAAAGGGGCGTATTCTACCCCCACTTAGCCCTTAATACTAATAACCCTTGTGGTTTTTTAAAGTCGATTATCATGACCCAGAAAAAGCGTTCCCCCAGCTCAACTCGCTGGTTAAAAGAACATTTCGACGATCAATACGTCAAAAAAGCCCAGAAAATGGGCCTGCGTTCTCGTGCTGTTTTTAAAATTGACGAGATCCAGGGCAAGGATCGCTTGCTCAAAAACGGCATGACAGTCGTAGATTTGGGGGCGGCGCCCGGTGGTTGGTCACAATTTGCAGTTGAGCAGGTGGGTGATGCAGGTCGCGTCATTGCATGTGATATTTTACCGATGGATCCCATTGCCGGTGTCGATTTCCTGCAAGGGGACTTTCGGGAGGAAGCTGTACTGGGGGCCTTGCTAGGGCGTGTCGGTCCCGACAAGGTTGATGTCGTGATGTCTGATATGGCACCCAACATGAGCGGTACTCAGCAGGTGGATCAGGCTCGCGCCATGTATCTGGTCGAGCTGGCACTGGACATGTGTAATCAGGTGTTACGCAGTGACGGCAGTTTCGTCGTGAAGGTGTTCCAAGGGGAGGGGTTTGATGCCTATCTCAATGAAATACGTCAACTTTTTTCCGCTGTTAAAATTCGTAAACCAGACTCATCCCGCGCCAGATCACGGGAAGTCTACATTGTGGCTACCGGTTTTAAACTGTAGTACCCTACCCTTCATCGTTAACTGTCAGTCTGCGAGGTTACTGATTTGAGTGACATGGCGAAAAACTTAATCCTGTGGCTGGTCATCGCCGTCGTATTGATGTCGGTGTTCAATAGCTTCAGTCCCAGCGATACCACCAGTCGCCAGCTGGACTATTCCAGCTTTGTTAAAGAAGTGACCCAAGAGCAGATCCGTGAAGTGCGGATGGACGGTAAGGTCATTAATGGCGTCAAGCGTACTGGTGAAAAATTTACCACTATCATCCCTGCGCCGGATCCCCAGCTGCTCAATGATATGCTCAATCACAATGTCAAAGTGATGGGTGAGAAGCCGGAAGAGCCGTCGTTGTTGACCTCGATCTTTATCTCCTGGTTCCCGATGCTACTGCTGATCGGAGTCTGGGTCTTCTTCATGCGTCAGATGCAGGGCGGCGGTGGCAAAGGTGCCATGTCGTTTGGCAAGAGCAAGGCTCGCCTGATGAGTGAAGATCAGATCAAGACCACCTTTGCCGATGTCGCAGGTTGCGATGAAGCCAAGGAAGAGGTGAAAGAGCTGGTTGATTATCTGCGCGATCCGACCAAGTTCCAGAAACTGGGCGGCAAGATCCCGACCGGTGTGCTGCTGGTTGGCCCACCAGGTACAGGTAAGACCCTGCTGGCCAAAGCCATTGCCGGCGAAGCCAAGGTGCCGTTCTTTACTATCTCCGGTTCCGATTTTGTGGAGATGTTCGTCGGTGTCGGTGCCTCACGGGTGCGTGACATGTTCGAGCAGGCCAAGAAATCCTCCCCTTGCATCATCTTCATTGATGAGATTGATGCGGTCGGTCGTCAGCGTGGCGCCGGTCTGGGCGGTGGTCACGATGAGCGTGAGCAGACCTTGAACCAAATGTTGGTCGAGATGGATGGTTTTGAGGGTAACGAAGGCGTTATCGTTATCGCAGCAACTAACCGTCCTGACGTACTGGACCCGGCATTGCTGCGTCCGGGCCGTTTCGACCGTCAGGTCGTGGTCGGTTTGCCGGATGTCCGCGGTCGCGAGCAGATCCTGAAAGTACATATGCGTAAAGTGCCGTTGGCAGACGATGTTAATGCGGCCCTGATTGCCCGTGGTACCCCCGGTTTCTCCGGTGCTGACTTGGCCAACCTGGTCAACGAAGCGGCCCTCTTCTCTGCCCGTGAAAGCCGCCGTGTGGTGTCTATGGCTGAGTTTGAAAAGGCCAAGGACAAGATCATGATGGGCGCTGAACGTCGCTCCATGGTGATGAAAGAGTCCGAGAAGGAGATGACGGCATACCATGAAGCAGGTCATGCCATTATTGGTCGGGTAGTACCGGATCATGATCCTGTCTACAAGGTCTCTATCATTCCCCGTGGTCGTGCGCTGGGTGTCACTATGTATCTGCCGGAGCAGGATCGCTGGAGTCACTCCAAGCAGCATCTGGAGTCAATGATCTCCAGTTTGTACGGTGGTCGTCTGGCAGAAGAGCTGATCTACGGTGCTGAGCGAGTATCTACCGGGGCGTCCAATGACATCGAGCGGGCAACGGATATCGCTCGCAAGATGGTGACCCAGTGGGGTATGTCCGAGCGTCTGGGGCCCATGCTCTACGCAGAAGAAGACGGTGAAGTCTTCCTCGGTCGTAGCATGGCCAAGGCCAAGCATATGTCTGACGATACCGCCCGTGTCATTGATGCCGAGGTTAAACAGGTCATCGATCGTAACTACGCCCGTTCCAAGCAGATCCTGCTGGACAATATGGATGTGTTACACACCATGAAAGATGCGCTGATGAAGTACGAAACCATCGACGCCAAACAGATCGATGATCTGATGGCGCGTCGTGAGGTGCGTGCTCCGAGCAACTGGCATGATGACCATGGTGATACGCCGCAGGGTGGCGCGACCGCAGCTGCTGATACCAAGCCTGCTGTTGATGAGGCGGCACCTGTGGTGGATGTCACTATCGACAAAGCCAACGACATCCCGGCTAAATAAGTGTGACTCTCCAAACCCCGGGCTTGCCCGGGGTTTTTCTTTATGTGAACGGATATCAAGATGCAGTTACTCAGCAAGGGGCTCTGCCTCTCCCTCGATCGTCCCCATGTGATGGGGATCCTCAATGTGACGCCCGACTCCTTCTCTGATGGCGGCAATTTCAATCAATTTGAGCGGGCGATGACTCATGCTCGGCAGATGGTCTCTGATGGTGCCACCCTCATCGATATAGGTGGCGAGTCTACTCGCCCTGGCGCCCCCGATGTGAGTGAGCAGGAGGAACTGGACAGGGTCATTCCCGTGATCACGCGAATAGCCGCAGAGCTGGAGGTGATGATTTCGCTCGACACCTCCAAGGCGGTGGTGATGCGGGAAGGTTGCCAAGCGGGTGCTCATCTTATCAACGATGTGCGAGCGCTACAGGAGCCGGGCGCGTTGCGGGCTGCCGCCGAGGCAGCTGTTCCGGTCTGTTTGATGCATATGCAGGGGCAGCCAAGGACCATGCAGGTCGAGCCACACTATGACAATCTGCTGGAGGAAGTGCGTGCCTTTTTTGATGCGCGCATTGCGGCTTGTCAGGCGGCCGGGATAAGGCGCGAAGACCTGTTGCTGGATCCAGGATATGGCTTCGGCAAGACCCTTGATCACAACTATCAGCTGCTCGCGGCTCAACAGGAACTGCTGGATTATGGCTTGCCGCTCTTGGTGGGGATGTCGCGAAAGTCTATGATAGGCAACTTGCTGGGTCGTCCGGTTGGCGAGCGTCTGGCGGGCAGCCTAGCGTGTGCTCTTATCGGGATGCAGCATGGTGCTAGGATCATCCGGGTACATGATGTGCGGGAGACCATGGATGCGCTGCGTGTCGGCTGGCAGGCCATGACGGGACAAGATTTTATTTCCAGATAATAAAGAGAACAAACAATGGCAAGAAAGTATTTCGGCACCGATGGTGTGCGCGGCAAGGTTGGCGAATACCCGATCACCCCTGAGTTCGTGATGAAATTGGGTTGGGCTGCTGGCAAGGTGCTCTCTAAGAAGGGCACCAAAAAAGTGCTGATTGGCAAAGACACCCGGATCTCCGGCTACATGCTGGAATCCGCGCTGGAGGCAGGACTCTCTGCTGCGGGTCTCAAGGCTATTCTGATGGGCCCCATGCCCACTCCGGCGGTTGCGTATCTGACGCGCACCTTCCGTGCCGAAGCTGGCATCGTAATCAGTGCCTCCCACAACCCCTTTTATGACAACGGCATCAAGTTCTTCTCCGCTGATGGCACCAAGCTGCCAGATGACGTCGAGTTAGCGATTGAGGCTGAGCTGGATCATGAACTCACCTGTGTTGAGTCGGCCCAGCTTGGCAAAGCGATGCGCATTGATGATGCCGCCGGTCGCTACATTGAATTTTGTAAGAGCACCTTCCCCTCTCAGATGAACCTGGATGGTGTGA
>JBOFSK010000213.1:0-7239 GCA_051651505.1 Aeromonas sp. | reverse complement strand
TGCTTAACACCGAACGTTTTAGCCCGCAAACAACTGCTTTCGGCTCCGACAAGTGGCTGGAGCTGGCTATCGATAAAAACCTGCAACTGCACAGCGCGCGCATTGGCAAAGATATTGCCAAAGAACAGATCGATCTGGCCAAGACCGGTCATGAACCGACTCTGGATCTGGGTGCCGGCCTCTCTACCAGCACCTCTGATTACAAAAACGAGATCGCCGGTCGTGATAGTGACAACTCGCAAGGCAACATTGGCCTGACCTTCAAGTTGCCGATCTACAGCGGTGGCGCGACCAGCTCCCAGGTCAAGCAGTCCCAGTTTAATTACGTGGCCGCCAGCGAACTGCTGGAGAAGAACTTCCGCTCAGTGCAAAGCACGGTGCGCTCCTCCTACAACAACGTCAATGCCAGCATTGGCTCAGTACGCGCTTACAGCCAGTCGGTGGTCTCCGCCGATAGCGCCCTCAAGGCGACTGAGGCCGGTTATGAAGTGGGCACCCGCACCATAGTTGACGTGCTGGATGCGACCCGCAAGCTGTACGATGCCAAACAGAAGCTTTCTGCCGCCCGTTATAACTACATCCTCAACATTCTCAGTTTGAAGCAGGCGGCTGGCGTACTGGAGCAGCAAGACCTGGTTGAAATCAACCAGGGTCTGATGCCTGTCACCGCAAAAGCCAATAGCAAAGCCTGATCACCGTTATCGGGTATGAAAAAAGGCGACCCTCAAGGTCGCCTTTTTGTTATCCGTGTTACTGGCTGGCCCCGCCCCGGGCAGGGCCAACTGAACTGTTAACCGCGCTCGCGGATGGTCTTGATGATGTCAGAGGTAGAGCAACCATCTTCAAAATTGAGCACTCGTACCTCACCGCCATTGGCGGTTACCTCGGCGTAACCGGCGATATCCTCCGGCTGGTAGTCACCGCCCTTGACCAGCAGATCGGGCAGAATTTCGGCGATCAGCCGCTGCGGGGTATCTTCACTAAAAGGCACCACCCAGGCGACAGCACCAAGGCCTGCCAGCACCGCCATGCGACGCTCGGTCGGGTTGACTGGGCGACCCGGCCCCTTGAGGCGACGCACCGACTCGTCGGTATTGACTGCCACGATCAGACGATCCCCAAGCTTGCCGGCATTGGCCAGATAGGAGACATGACCGGCGTGTAGAATGTCAAAGCAGCCGTTGGTCATCACTACCTTCTCACCACGCAGACGGGCAGCGCGCACAGCCACTTTCAACTGGGCTTCTGACATCACACCGAAGCCCGTTTCCTGTTCGGAGTAGAGCGCGTTGGCCAGCTCGACCGGACTGACGGTGGAAGTACCCAGCTTGCCAACCACGATACCCGCCGCAGTATTGGCCAGCGCGCAGGCTTCATCCAGACTCTTGCCTGCCGCCAGCGAAGTGGCCAGGGTGGAGATCACGGTATCACCGGCACCGGTCACATCGTACACCTCGTGGGCCTGGGCAGGCAGGTGCAGCGCTTGCTGCCCTTGGCGGATCAAGGTCATGCCGTGCTCGGAACGGGTGACCAGCAAGGCTTCTAGTTCAAAGCGCTGGACCAGCTCCAACCCCTTGGCAACCAAGGCCTCTTCACTCTTGACCTTACCCACAACCGCCTCGAACTCGGACATGTTGGGGGTCAGCAGGGTGGCACCACGGTACTTCTCAAAATCAGTCCCCTTGGGGTCAACCAGCACCGGGATACCGGCTGCGCGGGCCCGCGTGATCATGCCAGGCGCATCATTGAGGGCACCCTTACCGTAATCGGAGAGGATCATTACGTCACAGCTCGGCAACGCCTGCTCAACCTTGCTCATCAGCAGGGAGGCATCGACATCGTGGAAGGGCTCTTCAAAGTCGAGCCGCAACAGTTGCTGATTGCGCGACAATACCCGCAGCTTGGTGATGGTCGGGAAGTCGGCCAGACGAACAAAGTCACAGGCCACCTTGACGCCAGCCATCTGACCGGCCAGCGCATCGGCCGCTTCATCCTGACCGGTCAGGCCAAGCAACACTGAGTGGGCACCTAGGGCCGCGGAGTTAAGGGCCACGTTGGCAGCGCCACCCGGGCGTTCCTCAATGTGTTCAACCTTGACCACAGGCACCGGCGCCTCGGGGGAGATCCGGCCGGTCGGGCCATGCCAGTAACGGTCCAACATGACATCACCAACGACCAGGACGCGGGCTTTTTCAAAATCGGGCAGGGTGATTTTCATCTGTATCGACTCTCAAAACCTGAAAAATCAGCGGCCGATTTTATCACACTCTTTTATAAGGTGGAGAAAAAGCCGCCCCACCGGCCACCCTCACCCCATGCCAGCCACAGTCGCGGCCCGTACACAGCGATTCGCCGCGCCCCTCCTTTTCGGCTAGAATCCCCCGATTGTGTTTGCGAACAAGAGATTAGCCATGGCCCACGACAACGCTCCTCGCCTCGAGCTCCGCCTATTTCATCCCCGTTATTGGGCCAGCTGGTTCGGCCTTGGTCTGCTCTGGCTACTGACCCTGCTGCCGTGGCGCCACCAGATGTGGCTGGGCCGCCAGCTTGGTCGTCTCGCCACCAAGCTGCTCAAGTCGCGCCTAAGGATTGCCCGTCGCAATCTGGAGCTGGCACTGCCAGAACTGACTCAAGATGAGCGGGAGAAGCTGCTGAAGGCAAACTTCGAGAGCGTCGGCTGCGCCGTCTTCGAAGTCGGCATGGCCTGGTTTTGGCCGGATTGGCGGATGCGCAACCTGATGAAGGTAGAAGGGGAAGAGCACGTCATCGCGGCCATGGAAAAAGGTCAGGGCATGTTGCTGCTCTCCTGCCACTTTCTGACTCTGGAGCTCAATGCTCGCAGCTTCGGCCTGGTGCGCCCCGGGGTGGGTGTCTATCGCCCCAACACCAATCCGGTGCTGGAATATGCCCAGTACCACGGCCGCTGTGCCTCCAACAAATATCTGGTGGACCGCAGTGACGTAAAAGGGATGATCAAGGCCCTGCGTAACGGCGACGCCCTCTGGTACGCGCCAGACCACGACTACGGCGCCCACGCCAGCGTGTTCGTTCCCTACTTCGCTGTGGAGCAAGCGGCCACCATCACCGGCACCGCCACCCTGGCCCGAGTGAAGAATACCGTCACCCTGCCCTGCTACAGCATCCGCACTAACGAGGGTTACACCCTGCATATCGGGGCGCCGCTTTGCGACTACCCCAGCGGCGACGAGATAGCCGATGCCACCCGTGCCAACCGCGAAATTGAAGCGGCCGTGCGCAAGGCGCCGGAACAATATATGTGGCTCCATCGCCGCTTCAAGACCCGCCCCTCCCGCGAAGATGCCAGCGTCTATTGAGTAACCCAGCCCAACACCGCATTCATGCGGTGTTGGGCGCTGCGTCCCACAACCTGCTCAGGGATCGCTTATTCACTGCCGCGCCGGCCAGAACGCTTGCACGACTAATCCTGTTGTCGCCCCTCGAACGCCGGCATAGACTGAAGATGGACCTTCCCCCCAGGAGTGCATCATGACAGTCAGTGAACTTCGCAAGCTCTATCAGCAGCAGATCCTGCAAGAAGCCGAAATTCTGCACGACCTTGCCATTCCCGGTTGGCTGATTGAGTTCAAAGACAAGCATGGCACCCTCTATGAACTGACCGACACCCTGGGGTGCCCGGTCAGCTTCGGCACAGTCGAAGAGGCCCGTGAACACGTGCATCTGGTGGCCGACTGCCCGATCCAGGTCGAGCACCTCTACCGCTTCTTCGAACGCTAGCCATGCCGTGGCGTAAAAAGGCTCCCGAGGAGCCTTCTGCTATTGCAGTTACCCTGAATCTGCCACCTTGCCCTTCGCTCTCGTGACCGACGTTGGCAGGGACTGGCAACCAGACTGCCAGCTGAAATGATGTCGGCTTACCACCAGCGTCGGTGCTTGAGCCACACCGCCAGCGCGCTGGCCAGCGCCACCAAGGAACCACAGAAGACCCAAAATCCGTATGGGCTCTCGGCCCCCGGCATTCCCCCTAGGTTGATACCAAACAGACCGGTCAGGAAGCTAGCCGGTAAAAACAGCAAGGCCATCACCGACATCTGATAGGCGCGGCGATTGGTCGCCTCCGCCACCAAGTTGTTGACCTCGTCGGCCAACACCGCAGTACGCGCGACTCCGGCATCTAGGTCGTCGAGCCAGCGCCGCAGCCGGTCGGCAATGTCGAGCAGGCGCCGCCGGTCATTCTCGTCCAGCCAGCCGATCTTCTCATTAGCAAGGCGCGCCACCAGATCTCGCTGGGGTGAAAGATAACGGCGGATCATAATCAACTGTTTGCGGATCAAGGCGAGCCGACCATTGGCCGGGAGATCACGCAGCAGCACTAACTCCTCCAGATCGAGGATCTGGTCGTGCAGCTCTTCAACAAACTCCCCGGCGCGATCGGTCAAAGCATCACACACCTCCACCAGCCAATCGGAAGGCGAGTCAGCACCGCCACCCAATTTAAGCTGGTTGAACACATCCAGCTCTGACAGCAGCGGCCGGCGCCGGCTGCTGATGATGAGATCTGGGGTGATAAAGATCCGCAGTGCCACCATCTCTTCGGGCCTGTGGTCTTTGTTATGGTTGATGCCGCGCAGGATCAGCAGCACGCTTTCTCCCATCCGCACCAGCTTGGGGCGGCTACTCTGGCCCAGCAACGACTCCCTGGCAACCTCACTGAGCAAGGGGGTTTGCAGCAGCCAGCGGGCAGCTTCCGGATTACCATAATCCAGATGCAACCAGGCCGGACTTGACCCCGGCAGCGGACTGCCCGCTGGCAGCGGTACCATGCCGCCCTTACCGTCCAGGGTCAGACCATAAATGACATCACTGGGCACCCGATCCATCTTTGTTCCTTTTCATATTGCAAACAGCAGCCAGCTTACCGCAAAGCCGGAGCAGACTCAGCCCCGCGCCGACCACCCAATAGCTGTGTTAACATGCACGCTGACGCGCTGCTTCATTTTAACCACAGGAAACCATGCCATGCCCATCTGGGTCGATGCCGATGCCTGCCCTATTCCAGTCAAAGAGATCCTCTACCGCGCCGCCCACCGTGCTCAGGTCGTCACGACTCTGGTGGCCAATCAGGGACTACGGGTTCCCCCCTCTCCTTTTATCAAGACCCAGCAGGTGGAGAAGGGGTTTGATGTGGCAGATCATGTGATTGCCCAGCAGGTTCAGCCTGGCGATCTGGTGATCACCGGCGATATTCCCCTCGCCTCCTGGGTAATCGATGCCGGGGGCGAAGCGCTCAATCCCCGGGGCGAGATTTACACCGATGAAACCATCAAGGCCCGACTCGGCATGCGCAACTTTATGGAAGAGCTGCGATCCGCCGGCGTGCAAACTGGCGGCCCGGCCCCCTTCAATGGGGCTGACAAGCAGCGTTTCGCCAACGCCCTCGACAAATGGCTGGTCAAAGGCAAGCTGTAACCTGCGACAAATGGCGTCCTGACCGGGCGCCTTTTCCGCGTAAAATCACCATTTTTCAAATAACAGCTGACCACAGCCATCAGACTGGTAAGATGCGCCGCCATCTCTTTGTATCGTAACCATCATGACCGCCCAAGGGCATTTGCTGTTCTCCGTTACCTGTACCCTGCTCGCCCATAAACTGCAGCTCACCCCAGCCCTGGCGGATGCCAGCCTGTGGTTGACTATTCCTGCGGCACTGGCCAGCGCCCTGTTGCCGGATCTTGATCACCCCAGATCGGTATTGGGGCAGCGACTGCCCTGGATCTCGAAACCCTTGTCACGACTGTTCGGCCATCGCGGTTTCACTCATAGCCTGCTCGCGGTGGCCATTGCCATCTGGGGGCTAAATCAGAGTCTCCCCCCTGACACCCTGCCGGTTGCAGTCAAAGATGCCCTGATCATTGGTTACCTCAGCCACCTGCTGGGGGACTGGCTGACCCCCGCTGGCATACCGCTGCTGTGGCCCATCAGGCGGCGTTTCCGCCTGCCAGGCTGGTCACTGAAAAGCGGAGCCCCTCAGGAAATGGGTTTTTGCACCCTCACTCTGCTACTGGCAGGCTGGTGGTGCAGCGGGTTAACCATGGGCTGACACATGACAAGCACAGTTCAAATTTCCGCCACATCTGGCGTCACATTCTGGTATGATGCGCGGCCTTAGCGCTAGCGCATCCCCGTTTTCTTTGAAATAGAGTCTTTTTGTGAACAACAGCGAATTTAGCAGCCTCAATCTCTCCCCCGCTCTGCAAGAGAACCTCACCAGCCTGGGTTATCTGCAGATGACCCCGATCCAGGCCCAGAGCCTGCCTCTGGTGCTCGATGGCAAAGACCTGATCGCCAAAGCCAAAACCGGCAGCGGCAAGACCGCCGCCTTCGGCCTGGGCCTGCTGGCTCAGCTCAACGTCCACCGCCTCGAAGTGCAGGCGCTGGTGCTCTGCCCGACCCGCGAACTGGCGGATCAGGTCGCCCAGGAGATCCGTCGACTGGCGCGCGCCCTGCCCAACGTCAAGCTGGTGACCCTGTGCGGCGGCACCCAGACTGCGCCCCAGTCTGCCACCTTAAGCTTTGGTGCCCACATCGCCGTCGGCACCCCGGGCCGTATCCTCAAGCACTTAGAGCAAGGCACCCTGGAGTTGTCTGGCCTTAAAACCCTGGTGCTGGACGAAGCAGACCGGATGCTGGACATGGGCTTTGGCGAAGAGATCAACCGGGTCATCAGCTATGCGCCCCAACAGCGCCAGACCCTGCTGTTCTCCGCCACCTACCCGGAAGGGATCGCCCAGATGAGCCGCGGTGTGCAGTGCAATCCGGTCGAGGTGAGTGTCGAGTCTCTCCATGAAGGGAGCGCCATCGAACAGAAGCTCTATGAAGTGCCATTTGGCGAGCGCCTCGACGCCCTCACCTGGTTGCTGAGCCACTATCAGCCAGCCTCCTGCGTGGTGTTCTGCAACACCAAGCGCGCCTGCAACGACGTGGCTGACCATCTGGCCGCCAAGGGTTTCTCGGCGCTGGCACTGAACGGCGATCTGGAACAGCGGGAGCGGGATCAGGTGCTGGTGCGCTTTGCCAACGGCAGTGCCACCATTCTGGTGGCCACCGACGTGGCGGCCCGTGGCCTCGACATCAAAGAGCTGGGCGCCGTCATCAACTACGAGCTGACCTATGACCCGGAGATCCATGTCCATCGCATCGGTCGTACCGGTCGTGCAGGCCAGCAGGGTCTGGCCCTGAGCCTCTATCAGCCGAACGAAG
>JBOFSK010000212.1:0-7104 GCA_051651505.1 Aeromonas sp. | reverse complement strand
CCCAGCTCTCGGCGAGGGCAAAGCGGGCATAGATGTCGATGGCCAGATGATAGGGCAGCGCCATATAAAGCAGGCTGGCGGCCAGCGCTCGCCTAGGGCTGGCACAGGGGCGCAACCAGAGATAGGCAAACAGCCCTGACAAACCGAGCGCCAGCGTGCTGCTCCAGAGTAGGGGGATCATGGCGTGATGGGCCAGTGGCTCGGGGCCTGCGAAGAGGGCGCTGACATAATAGGGGAGTGGGGGATAGAAGAAGAATGCGGGGCTGCCAAAAGCGCCGTTCATCTCCATTAGCCAGCGGGGATAGAGTTCCCCCTGCCACAGTTGCAGTGCAAAAAAGTGGCCGGAAAGCAGATGGTGAAACAGATCATGACCCTGACTCCCCCCGCGCAGCCAAAATGGCAGCAATAGCAGGGCGGTTGCGGTGATCACAATCAATGGAACCCATAGCCACTCTCTGGTCATACCCATAGTCAGACTCGTTTGTTATGAATGCGCAGTGAGTGTAGCTGAGTTGTTCCTGGGCTTGGCAAGAGATGCGTGTTTATCAAACATGCTGCGGATCTATTCAGCGGGGAGGCCGCTAATAGCCCCAATGCGGGATCTTGCCGGCGACCCCATAGCAAGAGGGAGGCTTGCGCCTCCCTCCGGGGTGAATGCGGATGTCATGCAGACAAGCACCCACATTTATTTAACCGACCTAGGTCAGAATAGGAGGCTTATTCCCATTCGATGGTTGCAGGCGGCTTGCCGGAGATGTCGTACACCACCCGGGAGATCCCGCTGATCTCGTTGATGATGCGGTTTGATACATGACCGAGGAAGTCATAGGGCAGATGGGCCCAGTGAGCGGTCATGAAGTCGATGGTTTCGACGGCGCGCAGGGCAATCACCCAGTCATATTTGCGGCCATCGCCCATGACGCCAACGGAGCGCACCGGCAAGAAGACGGCAAATGCCTGGCTGACCTGATTGTACAGGTCGGCTTTGCGCAACTCTTCGATAAAGACGGCATCGGCCCGGCGCAGGATATCGCAATACTCTTTTTTCACTTCACCCAGCACGCGCACACCCAGACCCGGGCCCGGGAACGGGTGGCGGTAGAGCATGTCGTAGGGCAGGCCGAGCTCGAGACCCACGCGGCGCACTTCATCTTTGAACAGCTCGCGCAGCGGCTCCACCAGACCCATCTTCATCTCGTCCGGCAGGCCACCAACGTTGTGGTGAGACTTGATGACATGAGCTTTACCCGTGGCGCTGGCTGCAGATTCGATCACATCCGGATAGATGGTGCCTTGGGCCAACCAGCGGGCGTTTTTCAGCTTCTTGGCTTCGTCGTCGAACACGTCCACGAACACACGACCGATGATCTTGCGCTTGGCTTCCGGCTCGGCTTCACCGGCCAGAGCAGAGAGGAAGCGCTCTTCGGCTGGCACCTTGATGATGTTGAGACCAAAGTGATCACCAAACATATCCATCACCTGCTCACCTTCGTTCAGGCGCAGCAGACCGTTGTCGACGAACACACAGGTCAGGCGATCGCCGATGGCGCGGTGGACCAGCATGGCGACCACAGAGGAGTCGACACCGCCGGACAAACCCAGGATCACCTCATCGTCGCCCACCTGCTCGCGAATACGGGCAACAGCGTCATCGATGATGGTGGCCGGGGTCCACAGGCATGCACAGCCGCAGATATCTTTGACAAAGTGCTCCAGCATGCGAGCACCTTGGCGGGTATGGGTTACTTCCGGATGGAACTGCACGCCGTAGAAACGTTTGGCTTCATTGGCCATGGCGGCATGAGGACAGGTGGGGGTGCTGGCGATGGTGCTGAAGTCAGCCGGAATGGAGGTGACCTTGTCACCGTGGCTCATCCACACATCCAGCAGCGCGTTGCCATTGTCGGCAATGGCATCTTCGATGTTGCGCAACAGGGCGCTGGCCTTGCCAGCCTGACCCAGCACTTCGACTTTGGCGTAGCCAAACTCACGTTCGGTAGAAGATTGCACCTGGCCGCCAAGCTGCTCGGCCATGGTCTGCATGCCGTAGCAGATGCCAAACACCGGCACGCCGGCATTGAACACATATTCAGGGGCGCGTGGGCTGCCCGCTTCGGTCACGGACTCAGGACCACCGGAGAGGATGATGCCGTTAGGGTTGAATTCGCGGATCTGTGCCTCGGTCACATCCCAAGCCCACAGCTCGCAGTAAACGCCGATCTCACGGACACGACGGGCGATAAGCTGGGTGTACTGAGAACCGAAGTCCAGGATCAGAATACGGTGTTCGTGAATATTTTTAATCATGTTATTCCTGCATCAGGCGATGTTTAACAAAAATCACGGGGATAAAAACGGTGACAAAACGGGGCCGTAGCCCCGTCTGTTATCAGCCCATCCGATAGTTGGGGGCTTCTTTGGTAATAGTCACATCGTGGACGTGGGACTCTTTCATCCCGGCGCCGGAGATCCGCACAAATTCAGCCTTGGTACGCATATCGTCGATGGTGGCGCAGCCAGTCAACCCCATGGACGAGCGCAGGCCGCCCATCTGCTGGTGAATGATCTCTTGCAAGCGACCCTTGTAAGGTACCCGCCCTTCGATGCCTTCCGGTACCAGCTTGTCTGCCGCGTTATCGGTCTGGAAGTAACGATCGCTGGAGCCCTTGGACATGGCGCCCAGAGAACCCATGCCGCGATAGGATTTGAAAGAGCGACCTTGATAGAGCTCGATCTCGCCCGGCGCTTCTTCAGTACCGGCAAACATGGAGCCGACCATGACGCAGCTGGCGCCAGCTGCGATGGCCTTGGCCACGTCGCCAGAGAAGCGGATGCCGCCATCGGCAATGACCGGAATACCGGTCCCTTCCAACGCTTCAACGGCGTCGGAGATGGCGGTGATCTGGGGCACACCCACACCGGTCACGATCCGGGTGGTACAGATGGAGCCAGGGCCGATACCGACCTTGACCGCATTGACGCCAGCCGCGACCAGCGCCAGTGCGCCAGAGGCCGTAGCGACGTTGCCACCGATGATCTGCAGCTCAGGATAGGCTTCACGGGTTGCCTTGATGCGATCCAGCACGCCTTGGGAGTGACCGTGGGAGGAGTCAATCAGCAGCACATCCACACCGGCTTCCACCAGCGCAGCGACGCGCTCTTCGTTACCGGCACCGGCGCCCACAGCAGCACCCACCCGCAGCCGACCCTTGTCGTCTTTACAGGCGTGTGGCTTGCGCTCGGCTTTCTGGAAGTCTTTAACGGTGATCATGCCCTTGAGTTTGAAGTCGGCGTTCACCACCAGCACTTTTTCGATACGGTGCTTTTGCATCAGGGCGACCACCTCTTCGCGAGGGGCCCCTTCACGGACGGTGACCAGGCGATCTTTCTGGGTCATGATCTGTTCGACGGTCTGGGAGAGATCAATCACGAAGCGCACGTCACGGCCGGTGATGATACCAACCAGCAGGTTGCCTTCGGTCACCACAGGGTAACCGGCGAAGCCGTTCTTGTGACTTAACTCCTTGACCTGGGCGATGGTCATATCAGGGCGTACGGTAACGGGGTCAGAGACCACGCCGCTCTCGTATTTCTTGACCTTGCGCACCTGGGCAGCCTGCTGCTCGATGGACATGTTCTTGTGGATAAAGCCGATACCGCCTTCCTGGGCCAGTGCGATAGCCAGACGGGCTTCGGTCACTGTGTCCATGGCAGCGGAAATCATAGGGATATTCAAGCTGATAGAGGAGGTCAGCTGGGTACGCAGATCGGCAGTATTGGGAAGAACGTCGGAGTGGGCGGGAACCAACAATACATCGTCGAAGGTCAACGCTTCTTTGGCAATCCTGAGCATGGCAATATCTCACCGTTGAGGAAGTGGGGATGTAAAATATTGCCGACGAAGATTACTCGCCGATCGGCTATTGGTAAAGGTTTTTTTGATTTTTTTGCGGTCTAGCCGACTTTTAGCAAGCCAAAAGGCTAAAAATCCAAGCTTGTCAGTCCTGAAATGACCGTTTCGTGGTAAAGAAAATTTAAGTGATGTTTTTTTATGCAAAAAAGAACTGTTCATCGACCCCGTCCTTTATCGTGTGCCCCTTGCGTTAAATTGCTCGCTTTTCAAACACCCTGATGGGTGGTAACCCGGATGATAGGGTGTTTTAAAATCGTATCATCATGGATAAAACGTCCCTCTGTCAGGGAGGCGTCAGGCCTCTTCATCGAGTGGCAACCCTGGCGAGGGCCGCGTCTGAAGATCAGGATAATCATTCATTATTGCGCGGCTATTGCATCTGGTGAGCATCTGGTGAGCCACTGCAAGCAGCGACCAGATCCCCCGATTAGGTGTCACAAATCGGGCGACCTTTGGCGAAAATTTTCTATAATGCCCTCCCTTTACTGGTTGCCGAGCGGATCGTTCGGCCGCCTTGGTGGCCGCGAGCAGACCACCCCGATTGAGGAATTGTCATGCATACCCTGGAACAGCTGCGTGCAGGTGAATTGAGCGGTGCTCGTTATCTGAAACTGTGCGAAAACCTGACGACCTTCCCCCCCGAGATCCTCTCCCTGAAAGCGACGTTGGAGGTGCTGGACCTCACTGGTAATCAGCTCAGCACGCTGCCAAACGAGCTGGCCGAGTGCCAGCACTTGCGTATCATTTTTTGCTCCGAGAACCGTTTCACCGCGCTGCCAGAGGTGCTGGGGCGCTGCCCATCGCTCACCATGGTGGGCTTTAAAGCCAACCAGATTGCCACGGTTTCGGCCAAATCGCTGCCCGCGGGTTTACGCTGGTTGATCCTGACCGATAACCAGATTGAGGTGCTGCCCGATGAGCTTGGCCAGTGCGAGGGCTTGCAAAAGCTGATGCTGGCGGGTAATCGCTTGCGCGCACTGCCTGCGACGCTTGCGCAGTGCCGCCGTCTCGAGCTGCTGCGTATCGCGGCCAATCGGATTGAGCGCTTTCCCGCGTGGCTACTGGCGCTGCCACGTCTCTCCTGGCTTGCTTATTCAGGCAATCCCTTTAGTGAGGATCACGCGGCGCAGGCCATTGATGATGAGCTTATCGCAAGCCTTAGCTGGGATGATCTGGTGGTGGGCGAGCTGTTGGGGCAGGGGGCCTCTGGGGAGATTTATCGTGCAAACAGGATCAACAGCAATGAGGTGGTCGCCATCAAACTGTTCAAGGGGGCGGTGACCAGTGATGGCTTACCCCGTTGCGAGATGGCGGCGTCATTGGCGGCTGGTAACCACCCCAATCTTATCAAGGTGATAGGGCCCATCAATGATCATCCTTGCGGGATTGCCGCGCTAGTGATGGCGCTGATCGATCCGGCTTTTACTAATCTGGCTGGGCCGCCGAGTCTTGATTCCTGCACCCGGGATATCTATCCCGTAGCTTTATCTTTGAGCGTATCTGAGGTGCTGACGATAGCCCACGGCATCGCCTCGGTGGCAAGCCATTTGCACAGGGCGGGCATCATGCATGGGGATCTCTACGGTCACAATATCCTCTTTGCCCGCCCACCCGCGGCACCTACCCATGCCTTGCTCGGGGATTTTGGTGCAGCATCGTTTTATGATCGCACTAACCGTGAACTGGCCTCAGGGCTGGAGCGGCTCGAGGTGCGTGCCTTTGGTTGTTTGCTGGAGGAGTTGTTGGCACGCTGCAAGATGGCTGCGGATCTGCGGGTAGATATTCATTCATTGACCTTGGCTTGCTTGTCCGAAACGCCGTCGGCGCGGCCAGATTTTGCTCAGATCTGCGCCGTGCTTGCCAATGCCAAGCACGATAGCGCGGTGATCCACTGAGGGGGCAGTGCCCCTTTTTTGTCCATTGATAGTGGCCACAGTGGTCACTGATTTCGCGGGTGAAACAGGGGAGGGGACCCCCTAACATCATGAAAATGTCAGAATAGGGGCCTTGCTGCTGCTTTTAGTTTTACAATCGTTTGTTTGGCAATAACCCTCAGGTAGGGGTGGCAGGGAGGCGGTAGCGGCTGTTAAGTTATGATCTTGAGGCATCTTTAGCACAGAAGGGTAAACAGGATGGAAGCTGAATTTTGGCATCAGCGTTGGCAAGAGAACCGGATTGGCTTTCATCAAGTGAATTTTAACCGCTGGCTACAAACCTGGTGGGCGGCCCAACCATCCGATGAGCCGGTATTAGTCCCCCTGTGCGGCAAGTCCCGCGACATGCTTTGGTTGTGGCAGCAGGGCCACCCGGTCGATGGATTTGAGTTGTCCTCTATTGCCGTCAGTCACTTCTTTAGTGAAAACCACCTTGCTGCCACGGTGAGTGAGGTGGGCCCTTATCAGTGTCATCAGCATGATCGACTGCGGATCTTTGCCGGTGATTTTTTTGCCGCTCCCGCATTGGGCCGTCGATACCGGTTGGTCTATGATCGGGCGGCATTGATCGCCTTGCCACCGGCGATGCGCCGCCACTATGGCGAGCAAATGTGTGCGCTGGTGGAACCTGGCGGCCAGATCCTGCTGGTCGCCCTCGAGTATCAGCCTGAGCAGCAGCTTGAGCCTCCCTTCTCGGTGGGAGAGATGGCGGTGCGCGCCTTGTTTGAGCGTGATTTTTGCATTGAGGTGTTGGGGCGGGTTGCGCTGCCGGATCATCCCAAGGTGTTGGCAGGCAAGCTCTCTTACTGCGATGAGGTCGCATATCGGCTGGTTCGCCGTGGCTGAGCGGTGGTAACAGGGCGATCCCTGGCGACCAATCGGTGGGGGAGCGCAGCTTCGTTAGTGCTGCTTGATATAGATCAACGTGATGTGCTTGGGGAGTGTCTAGTATGTGGTTGTTTCTCAATCACTGGTGGTATGGCAGCGCAAGTATCGAATTTATTGTGCTTGCTGATCTGCAATTCAGTGTCTGATTTTCACGCTCATGTTCACTTTTGGCGGCCTTGGCCGCAATTTTTATGGTTTTTCCAGCCGACCCTGATGGGTCGGCTTTTTTATTGGCGGTTATCGATGGCATTGAGGGTGATACGGGGCTGTGAGGAGCCAGTGCTATTAGCAGACGCCCCGTAAGCCCTGGCCCAGTGCGGGCGGGGATATAAGGGGAGCTTATGTTCATGGTTAGATCCGCTTGGGGGT
>JBOFSK010000211.1:0-23143 GCA_051651505.1 Aeromonas sp. | reverse complement strand
TGGGCAAACCGGCCAACCTGCTGATCTTGCCCGCTGATAGCGGTTTTGATGCGGTGCGTCGCCAGGTGCCGGTGCGCTATTCAATCCGTCACGGTAAGGTGATCGCTCAGACCCGCCCGGCCCAGACCGAAATCGTGCTGGGTCAGTCGGAGTCGATTGATTTTCGCCGCTGAGTGTCTCATCAGGCGGGATGTCGATGAGTTCGGCCTCTGGGCACAAAGGCTGCCGTTGCGACATAATGGCGGTTTAATCTTGAGGGGGTAACGCTATGCAAACCTGGTTCTATGTTGCTGCAGGGGGCGCCATTGGTGCCTCCCTTCGTTTTGGGATTGCCGAACTGATGGCGTTGCTGCTGGGCCGCCACTTCCCGTATGGGACACTGGTGGTCAACGTGGCGGGCTCTTTTATCATGGGTATCACTTTTGCACTTATCAGTCATGGCCAGGTGGTGGAGCACCCCATGAAGCCGCTGCTGATGGTGGGGTTGCTGGGGGCGTTGACCACCTTCTCCTCTTTTGCCCTCGATACCGTCGTGCTGGCTCAGCAGGGGGCCTATCTGAAAGCACTGCTCAATATCGGTCTCAACCTCTTCCTCTGTCTGGCCATGGTGGTGCTGGGTATGCAGTTGGTGGCGAGCCGGGTTTAAGGTGTCCGCACGCCATTGGCTCTGGTAAACTGGCGACCATTCTTTGTTCTATGGGTGTTTAAGGGATGTCAGAACAAGCAACGACAACGCATTTTGGCTTTAAAACCGTCGCTGCGACCGAGAAGGAAACTCTGGTCGCGGGAGTCTTTCATTCGGTGGCCGCTAAGTATGATTTGATGAACGATCTGATGTCGTTCGGTATTCACCGTCTGTGGAAACGCTTTACTATCGATTGTTCCGGCGTGCGTAAGGGGCAGAAAGTCTTGGATCTGGCCGGTGGCACTGGCGATCTGACGGCCAAGTTCTCTCGCATTGTTGGCGAGAGCGGCCAGGTGGTGTTGGCGGATATCAACGACTCCATGCTGAAGGTGGGTCGCGACAAGCTCCGTAATCTGGGGGTCGCCAACAATGTCTCCTACGTACAGGCTAACGCCGAGGCGCTGCCCTTCCCGGATAACCACTTCGATCTCATCACCATCGGTTTTGGTCTACGTAACGTCACCGACAAGGATAAAGCACTCGCCTCCATGTTCCGGGTGCTCAAGCCGGGCGGTCGTCTGCTGGTATTGGAGTTCTCCAAGCCGGTCAGCGAGGTGATCGCCAAGCTGTATGACCTCTACTCCTTCAAATTGCTGCCTAAAATGGGCGAAATTGTTGCCAACGACAGCGAAAGCTACAAATATCTGGCTGAGTCCATTCGCATGCACCCGGATCAGCAGACCCTGGCTGGCATGATGGAAAGTGTCGGTTTTGAGCAGGTTGAGTTCTACAACCTGACTCAGGGGGTGGTTGCCCTGCACCGCGGTTACAAGTTTTAAGGTTGTTTATCTCTATGCCTATGCCTACGTCTTTGCCCATACCGATCCCACTGGATGTCATGGTCACTGCAGTGATCGAAACCGGCCTTAATCAGCTGTTGGTGCTAGACAAGCAGAGCCCGGAGCGGCTGCGCAAACTGGTGGGCAAGGTACTCAAGCTGGAGTTGCGTGAACTCAAACCACTCTGGTTTGTCTTCTCCGAGCGTCGACTGGATGTGTTGGTCCAGCATGAAGGTGAGGCTGATGCAGTACTTAGCCTGTCGCTGACGGCCCTTGGTCTGCTAAAAGACCCGTCCGCGCTGACCCGCTATATCCGCGAGGAGAAGCTCGACTTAAGTGGCGATCCTCAATTGGTACAAGCCTTTAGTATGCTGCTGGGTGAACTAGATATTGATTGGGAAGAGGAGTTGTCGCGCTATACCGGCGATGTGCTGGCTCACTCCCTGCTGCGCGGCGCCCGTCAAGCGCATCGCTTGGTCTGGCGTGAGCTGGGCCGCTCTCGTAGCCAGCTGGCAGAATATCTCACCGAAGAGGCTCGGCTCGCACCCGGCCCGCTTGAAGTGGCGAGCTTCAATGATGACGTCGAGGTACTGGCCCAGCAGCTCAAGGCCGTCGAACTGCGGCTGGCCCGGCTCGAACAGCAGGTGGCCCGATGAAACTGAAGGAGTTCAAGCGCCTCTATCGCATCATCACTATTCTGCTGGAGCAGGGTATTGATGAGCTGGTGCCTCCGCGTTATCAACCTTGGCCGGGGCGCTTGGCCCGTCGCTCCCTGTTCTGGCTCAAGAACAAGCAACCTGATCTTGGCCGTGGAGCTCGCATTCGCCTTGCTTTTGAGGCGCTTGGCCCCATCTTTATCAAGTTCGGCCAGATGCTCTCTACCCGCCGCGATCTGTTACCGCCGGATATCGCTGAAGAGCTAGCCCTGCTGCAGGATCGGGTACCCCCCTTCTGTGGTCAGGCGGCGCGTCAACAGATTGAGCTGAGCCTGGGTTGCCCCATCGAGACTCTGTTTGACGACTTCGACGAGACGCCGTTGGCGTCGGCCTCTATCGCTCAGGTGCACACTGCCCGCTTGAAGGAGAATGGTCGTGAGATCGTCATCAAGGTGATCCGCCCGGACATCGAGCCGGTCATCGAGGCCGATCTGCGGCTGATGCAGGCGCTGGCTCGTTTGGTGGCCCGCTTTGCCCCTCAGAGCGCACGGTTGCGCCCTATCGAGGTGGTGGAGGAGTATCGCAAGACTATCCTCGACGAATTGAATCTGATGCGGGAAGCGGCCAATGCTATCCAGTTGCGCCGCAACTTCACCGGTTCAGAGGCGCTCTATGTGCCCGAGGTGTTCACCGATCACTGCCGTGAGCAGGTGCTGGTGATGGAGCGGATCTACGGTATCCCAGTCTCCGACATTGCGGCGCTAGAGGCCAACGGCACTAATATGAAGTTGCTGGCCGAGCGCGGGGTGCAAGTGTTCTTCACTCAGGTGTTTCGTGACAGCTTCTTCCATGCCGATATGCATCCGGGCAACATATTTGTTTCTTACGAGCATCCGGACAATCCACTCTGGATCGGCATCGACTGTGGCATCGTCGGCACCCTCAATCGGGAAGACAAACGCTATCTGGCGGAGAACTTCCTCGCCTTCTTCAACCGCGATTATCGCCGGGTGGCCGAACTGCATGTGGAGTCTGGCTGGGTGCCGGCAGATACCAAGGTGGATGAGTTCGAGTTTGCCATCCGCACCGTGCTGGAGCCTATCTTCCAGAAGCCGCTCTGTGAAATATCGTTCGGCCACGTGCTGCTCAGCCTGTTTAATACCGCCCGTCATTTCAACATGACGGTGCAGCCGCAACTGGTGCTGCTGCAAAAGACGCTACTGTATGTAGAGGGATTGGGGCGTCAGCTCTACCCCCAACTGGACTTATGGCAGACCGCCAAGCCTTATCTGGAAAGTTGGATGGCTGAGCAGGTTGGGCCCAAGGCTGTGTGGAATGCTATCAAGGAGAGGGCGCCATTCTGGGCAGAGAAGCTGCCGGAGCTGCCTGAGTTGGTTTATGAGACTCTGCGCCAGACCCGTCATCAACAGCGTCACTTTGATGAGATGTTTGCCGATTTTCGCCGTCACAGTCGGCGGCAGGGGCAGGCTCGCTACCTCTTAGGGGTGGGAGCCAGCCTGCTATTGGCGGGTGTATTCTTGCTAACCCAAAAACAACATAGTGAGTGGGGGCATATTGCGCTCGCCGCAACCGGATTGTGCTGGTTGCTTGGCTGGTTGCGAGCCCGCTCCCATTAATTAACAACCGCGCCGTCAGGCGTTTGCTCTGGAGAAAAAGTCATGGGTGGTATCAGTATTTGGCAATTGTTGATCATCGCGGCTATCGTCGTGCTGCTGTTTGGAACTAAAAAGCTGCGCGGGATCGGTGGTGATCTGGGGGCTGCGGTCAAGGGCTTCAAGAAGGCGCTTTCTGATGAGCCCGCCGAGACCAAGCCGGAGCAGAAGGATGCCGAGTTTCCCCCTAAGCAACTAAACGAAGCTGCGGATCAGGGTAGCAACACCACCAAGCAGAAAGACAAAGATCAGGCCTAAGCCATGTTCGATATCGGTTTCTGGGAGTTGGTCCTGATCGGGGTTGTGGCGCTGGTGGTGCTGGGGCCCGAGCGGTTACCCGTTGCCATTCGCACCCTGACCGGCTGGATCCGCCTCATTCGTTCTACCGCCAACTCGGTCAAATCCGAGCTGGAGCAGGAGCTTAAGTTGCATGAGTTGCATAGCGATCTTAAGAAGGCTGAACAGTTGCAGATGAGTAATCTCAGTCCTGAATTGCAGCAGTCCATCGAGCAGCTTAAGGCCGCGGCCCAGTCGGTCAATCGTCCCTATCAGGCCGATCACGAGATCCGCCCGCCCGAGGCTGCACCAGTGGCGCCGGCAGTGCAGGTGGCCGGTGAAGTGCCGTCGGTCGATCCCCTGCAGGAGAGTGACCCCGTTCAGCTCGCCAGCGAGCCAGTGAGCAAAGGGGAGGTGAAACCATGAGTCAGGCCGAACAACCGCTGATCAGCCATCTGATTGAGCTGAGAACCCGGCTATTGCACGCCATCTCGGCGATTTTGCTGGTATTTGTTTGTCTGGTGTACTTTTCTAACAACATCTACGACTTCGTGGCTCAGCCGCTGCTTAGCCAGCTGCCGGCAGGGACCAGCATGATAGCGACGGATGTGGCAACCCCCTTCCTGACGCCGATCAAGCTGACCCTGGTGGTCTCCTTCTTCGCGGCGATCCCCTATCTGCTCTATCAAGCCTGGGCCTTTATCGCCCCGGGTTTATATCAGCATGAGCGGCGCTTGATCATGCCGTTGGTGGTCTCCAGCGCCTTGCTGTTCTATGCCGGGATGGCGTTTGCCTACTACGTAGTGTTCCCGCTGGTGTTCGGCTTCTTTACCAGTACCGCGCCGGTCGGGGTGACGGTGGCGACCGACATTGCCAGCTATCTGGACTTCGTGCTGACCCTGTTCTTCGCATTTGGGGTGGCGTTCGAAATTCCGGTAGCGACCATACTGCTGTGCTGGACCGGCGTGACGACCCCCAAGGAGCTCAAGGCTAAACGCCCTTATGTTATCGTCGGGGTGTTTGTGGTGGGGATGTTGCTGACGCCACCCGATATTTTCTCCCAGACCCTGCTCGCTATCCCGATGTGGGCACTGTGGGAGATCGGTCTGTTCTTCGCCCGCTTCTATGTGAAGAAAGAGGATGAGGAGCAACAGGAACAACCGGAAGAGGGGAGCTGAGGCTCCCTTTTTTTCTCAGGTTCCCGTTCAAGGTGGTGATGGCTCATCCAGCAGCCACCTTAAGTTCTTTATATATCAAATTTTTTGGAATACGTGCCCCCATGATCGACATAGGTTTAAACCTAACCAGCAGCCAGTTCGCCGGTGAACAGCCGGACCTGGTGGCCCGCGCCCGCGCCGCCGGGGTGGAGGCCCTGATCCTGACCGGCACCGATCTGGCTGGCAGCCGTGACAGCGCCGAGTTGGCCGCCCGCTGGCCGGGCTACTGCTTCTCCACCGCCGGGGTCCATCCTCACGATGCCAAGAGTGTTGATGAGGCGACCCTGCCCGCCTTGCGCGAGCTGGCGGCCCTGCCGCAGGTGGTCGCCATCGGCGAGTGCGGCCTCGATTACAATCGCGATTTCTCCCCCCGTCCGGTGCAGGATGCGGTGTTCGACGCTCAGCTAGGGCTGGCGGCCGAGCTTAAGATGCCGGTGTTTCTCCATTGTCGCGACGCGCACGCCCGTTTCATCGAGATCCTCCGCCCTTGGTTGCCCAAGCTGCCGGGGGCCGTGCTGCACTGCTTCACCGGTTCCGATGATGAGCTGGACGAGTGTCTGGCGCTGGGGCTGCATATCGGGGTGACCGGCTGGCTGTGTGACGAGCGGCGCGGTCAGCTGCTGCGCGAACAGGTAGCCCGCATTCCGGCCGGTCGGCTGATGATCGAGACCGATGCCCCTTATCTGGTGCCGCGGGATCTGAAACCGCGCCCAAAACGCAACGAACCGGCTTTTTTGCCGCATATCGCCCAGGTGGTAGCGGCCTGCCGTGGTGAAGCGCCCGAGGCCTTGCTGGCTCATACTCGGGCTACCTCCGCCGCATTTTTCCAACTTCCTGTTCTGGAGTGATTTATGGCTACAACTCTTCCGGGCGCCTTTCCGGGTCGCCGCCTGCGCCGCCTGCGCAAACATGATTTCAGCCGTCGTCTGGTGCGCGAGAACGCCCTGACCGTCAACGATCTTATCTATCCGGTGTTTGTGCTGGAGGGGGAGAACCGCCGTGAAGCGGTCCCTTCCATGCCGGGGGTGGAGCGTCTCTCCATCGATCTGCTGTTGATCGAGGCTGCCGAGCTGGTGGAGCTCGGCGTACCGGCCATTGCCCTGTTCCCGGTCACCCCGCTTCAGAGTAAGAGCCTGCTGGCGGAAGAGGCCTACAACCCAGACGGACTGGCCCAGCGCACTGTGCGTGCCCTCAAGGCCCGCTTCCCGGAGCTCGGGGTGATCACCGACGTGGCGCTCGATCCGTTCACCACCCACGGGCAGGACGGCATCATTGATGATGAAGGCTATGTGCAAAACGACATCACCACCGAGATCCTGATCAAGCAGGCGCTCTCCCATGCCGAAGCCGGGGTCGATATCGTGGCGCCGTCTGACATGATGGATGGCCGTATCGGTGCCATCCGCGCCGCATTGGAAGAGAACGGCTTTATCAACACCCAGATCATGGCCTACTCCGCCAAGTACGCTTCCAGCTACTACGGCCCGTTCCGCGATGCAGTCGGTTCTGCCGGCAACCTTGGCAAGAGCAATAAAGCGACTTACCAGATGGATCCGGCCAACGGCAACGAAGCCTTGCACGAGGTGGCGCTGGATATTCAGGAAGGGGCGGACTACGTGATGGTCAAGCCGGGCATGCCCTATCTGGACGTGATCCGTCAGGTGAAGGATCAGTTCGGGGTGCCGACCTTTGCTTATCAGGTGAGTGGCGAGTACGCCATGCACATGGCGGCGATCCAGAACGGCTGGCTGAAGGAAAAGGAGACCATCATGGAGTCCCTGCTCTGCTTTAAGCGAGCGGGAGCCGACGGTATCCTGACTTATTTTGCCAAGCGCGTGGCGCAGTGGCTGAAGGAAGACGCCCGTTAAACGGTCATGATGGATAAAAAAGAGGGGAGCCAATGGCTCCCCTCTTTCGTTACTGATAGCTGATTACAGCTTGGTCCAGGCATCGCTCCAGGCGCTGCCGGTACCTGGTGCATAGTGGCTGGTCGAGCCACCACACCAGCCGCTGTACGGCCAGGGTTTGCACTCGTAGTCACCACCGGCATTGCTGACCCGTTCGCCACTCTGATAAGCGGTGCCCGCAACATAGGCCGGGTAGCTGCCGTTACCACCGTCATTGTCACCACCCGGCGCCTGTTCCACCAATGCCAGGGTGAAGCGGCGCTCGAAGCCCTGCTTGCTCCCCTCTGCCATGCCCGCCAGCAGCAGCTCGTAACTGCCGGCCGCAAGGCCCGACTGTGCCAGCTGCAGGGAACCCTGACCATCGATCAGGGCGCTGCCGGTGGCGACCGGATTGCCATTCTGCAACAGGGTGGCGGTGACGGTCACCGGGTTGGTGGTGGTCAGCGTCAGGCCCAGATCGAGCGCGCCGTTAACGATGAGATATTCGGACGCCAGATCGGTGACGGTGAAGTCACTGTTGCTACCGGTAGTGGGCAGAATGAAGTCTCCGCTCAGGTAGGTGAGACCGGTCCAGCCAGAGCTGGTCAGCCAGTGCTTACCATTGGTCTGATAGACGTTGGGCAGCTGGCTGCACTGGTTTTTGTCATTGACGAAGCCGATACCGTAAAAGCCCTCCACATTCTTGTAGCAGAGCTGGCGACCATTCTGGTGACGCACCGGCTGACCCAGCTTGCCCTTATGGTGGAGTGACAGCCAGTCAAACTGGTTGATGGCCGAGACCAGCGGTACAAACTGGCCATCGGGCTGGCGATAGCGGATCAAGGTGCCAGCATCGCAGAGCAGACCATCGCCCTGCTGTTCGATGTAGCCGTAGTACTGCTCGCCATCCTGGAAGGTGAACCGGCAGAGATTGCCTTTCTCCGACTCCTTGGGGATCCCGCTCATCAGCAGTCGCTCCTGATTGCTCAGAGCCGCCAGCTGCCCGGCACTGAAGTCGCTGCCGTTGGCTACCCAGCCTTGCGGCATGGTGGAGAATTGCATGAAGTAGTGGTCGGTATAGTACATGTGGCTGTCAGCGCGATGCTTGCGAGCCCCCTGGCTGACCGAGTTGTAGCGATAGATGTCGTTTTCCGGCTTGTGGAAGCCGTTGAGATCATCGTCCAGATAGGGCAGGTCACCCTTGCGGATGTGGTAGTTGGCCATGCCCGACATCAGGGGATGCCAGCCGTGGCTGCCACGGGCAAACGAGCTCTCATGGCTATAGGAATTCCCATCGAAGCCGTGGCCAAATTCGTGGGCAATGATGCCCCAGCTGCCGTAGTAGTGGCTGACAAAGTTGAAGGTATCAACACCGGTAATAGCGCCGCTACCACGACCGCCGCCCATGGCGGTGATCCCCAGGTTGAGGTAGGGGCGCTTCATCAGGCTGTGGTAGTAGTAGTCATAATCGGCCGCCGTAAAGATCCCGTTTGGCACATAGCTGTTGCCGCCATTGCCGAACATCTCGTAGCCGTTCACCGCCTTGAAGTTGTACCAGACGTGTTTGAACTCCTCGGTCGAGACCATGTAGGCCAGGTTGGTGGCGACAATCAACCACTCTTTGGCATACAGCGCATTCATTGCGCGCCAGTCACCGCCATTGCGATCGGAGAAGCGAATATTCCAGGTCGGTTTGAGCCGCGCCAGCTTCTGGGCAAAGGGGTCTGAGTTCGAGCTGAACTTATGTTCAAATTGACCCGGCAGGTTGACGCTGTGATCGAGCAGGTTGTTGAGATCAAATACGCCGTCACGGTTGACGCTGTTAAAGCGGCCATTTTCGCCAAATGCACTCAGCGGCATTGTGATTTGGGCGTAAGCCGGCAGACGATCGATCTGGCCGAGGGTCAACCACTTGTTGATGCCGTTGAGTTTGGACTCGATATTGATGTCACGCAGCTCTTTGGCGGCATAGTTGGTGATGCGCACTGTGTCGTTATCAAGCAGCTCGGTTTTGACCAGCGAATTGATATTGACCGACCGTTGATGGCGATCAACCAACACCGAATGGGCTTCATCTTTATCAAAGATGTAGCTGATGGCGGCAGGCATGATCTGATCAAACACCAGTGGGCGCACGCTTACCTGCTCATCGGCATTAAAGGTGATCTCTTTGCTTAACCGCTCATTGGTGCTCAGCGTGGTGCTGCTGGCACTGATCACCTTGTTATTGAGCAGATGGACATCTTTCATGGCACCGATTGGTCGCTCACCAAGGTGGGTCACGGCAAAGGTTGGCTGTTTGAACACGAAGTCATTCGCCACCAAGGTGTCGAGATCGTACCACTCAATGCGGTCGTTAAAGTTGGCAACTAACTGCGTGCCATCGACATCGATCTTTTGCAGGCTGCTGTTGTTAATGATCTGCTCTGGCGTCAACGGGGTGCCAGCGGCCAGTGTCTCGTCGAGCTTGCGCAGATCATAGATGTAGTAGTTTTTATCTTCGGTATGCACCAGCAGGTAATCTTTGATCTGATGCATCTGCACCAAACGGTGGCTGTATTTACCCTCAAACTGAATCAAACCGGCATAGGGGGTTTTCAGGTTGTTTTCCGGGGTCACATCCTGCTGGCGATAGACCAGGATCTTATCGTTGGCATCGGCGACAAAGACATAATCGTTGTTGGCAAATACCGCTTGGGCGCGGTGCATGCTGTTGGTGCCATTATCTCTGCCAGTGCCCAAGGTGGTAATGTGCTGGTGGTCATTGGCCAGATCGAAAATATCGACCCGATGGGAGTAGCGAGACACCACATACAGCCGGTTGTCTTTAATGAATAACTCGCTGATCTCGTTGTAGCTGCTGAGGTTGCCATTGGCATTCTCCACGCCACGGATCTCGCCAATCACTGCGCGGCTGTTGAGATCAACAATCGCGATGTAAGCCGGGTTGCCATTTTGGCTGACGTACAGGCGATCTTGATAACGTTCGATGGCGGTGATCTTATTGCCATCAAGGCCGAGCTGTTCGAACGACATGCTGCTGCCGATGTCGAGATACTCGAGCGAGGTATCAAACGAATTGACGCTGCAAGAGCTGGTTTCCAATGTCACATTGGTCCGGGCATTGTTTTGAATTTGACCACGGGGGGCGTATTCCATTATGCAGCCGTTGCCGTAGTCGTAGTTACCAAACAGTTTGTTGACGGCGGTGATACCACCGTCGTACCAAGTCAGCTCCCAGTCCTCATTAAAGAAATCAAATACATTGCGCAGTGATGTCTCGTCCAGGAAGGGCCGTGGCATGTCGAAAATAATGTTGTTATCCGCGGTCAGTGGGTACAGGGTGCCGTTGACTGCAAGGTGACGTTTGCCGTCTTTGATGATCACGTTGCTGTCATCTGCGGCGCTCTGGCGCAAAGCGTCCAGACGCGCAGTCATCTGATCGTAATGATCTTGGTAGGTTTGCTTGAAGTAGTCTTGCTCGTTGTTTTGAGCCAGTGCAGGGGCCGAGATCAACAGGCCAATCAGGGTGGCCAGGGTGGTGGTTTTCATTGTGAAGATGTCCTTATCGAGGCGCCTTGGGGGCGACCTCTGGTCGTTGGCAAGCCGGCGCAGGTAGGCTAACGGCGCCACCCTTGCGGGTGGCTATTAATGGGATCCGCGCCTGCATTATCCAGTTGCTTGGTGTGATGGCGGGCATCAGGGATGGCCGCCCTCTGTTGCAAAGGCGACCCGGTGGGCCGCCTTAAGGCACTAGATCCGATTACAGTTTGATCCAGGCGTCGCTCCAGGCACTGCCTGTACCCGGTGCATAGTGGCTGGCAGATCCACCGCACCAGCCGCTGTAGGGCCAAGGCTTGCACTCATAATTGTTGCCGGCATTGCTGACGCGATCTCCCGCGTTGTAACCATTGTTCGGCGCATAGGCAGGGAAGTCGCCTTCGTTACCGCCGTTGCCGCCGGTGTCGCCTTCTGCTGCCAGGGTCACCGCGAAGCGCTGTACCATCGGCTTTTGACCATCAGCTACACCATGGATAACCACTTCGTAGCGACCGTCAGTGACGTTGCTGCCTTGCAGAGTCAAGGTGTTGGTACCGTTTAGCTTGTTGCTGGTGGTGCCATAGCTACGACCGTCCTGCTCCAGCGTTGCGGTGATCTGGACCGGGTTAGCCGTCGTCACGTTGAAGCTGATGCTGACCTGACCGTTAATGATGGTGTAGTCAGGTCCCATGGCGCTGATGGTGAAGTCACTGCTGCCAGTGACTGGTGGTGGAGTGACACCGCCACAATCGCTATCGCCCTGAGCGCGCCAGACACCCCAGTCACCGGTGGAGCCTGGCTCTTCGTTTTGGGTCCACCACTCGGCACGCCAGGTTTTGCCATTGTGGCTAACCAGATCGCCGCCAACGTAGACCGACTTGGCTTCCCAGCTGTTGTCGCAGGTTGCACCCTGCTCTTTGACGGTGATGTTGCGCTGCTGGGTTACCACCTGGCCAGCACTGTCGCTGACCTGATAGGTCAGGGTGTAGCGGCCGACCTTGTTGCTGTCGACGCTGCCGCTGACTTTGATCTGAGCGGTCAGATCGCCATCTTCTTCATCGTGAGCACCGACACCATCCATCGGATCGAAGGGGGTGCCCAGCTCCAGGGTGGTGTCGCTTGCACCAATGAAGACTGGCTTCATGCTGTAAACTTCAACGGTACGCACTTGTTCAGTTACGTTGTTGTCGCTGTCACTCACCTTATAGGTCAGGGAGTAGAGGCCGATACGCTGGCTGTCTACCATGCCTTCAACCTGAATTTGACCGGTCAGATCCCCATCTTCCTTGTCAGTAGCGGTGACGCCAGCCATAGGATCAAAGGCGCGGCCCTGTTTAACGCGTGCCGCAGAGATACCGCTGAACAGCGGTTTGCCGTTGTCTGTTGGGGGAGGGGTGATCTGCTGGCCGTGAATGAAGGGGCCGTAATTTTTGATAAAGGATTCATTGTAGGCGTTGCCGGAGGCGTCACGACCCATATCCCAGTTGATCGACCAAGTCATCACGCCACGCAGCGGCTGGCCCTGGCTCTTCAGGCGGTTAAAGGCATTGAACAGCTTCTGCGGCTCTTTGACAAAACCGGTGGCCGCAGCATCGTTGCTGCTCGGAATACCGAACACCAGCTTGTCGTGCGGGATCTTGTAGAAACCTTGGGTGCCATTGCTCAGGGCGTCGGCAATGTGGTAGATGAACTCTTCTTTGAGGTTATCGTTGTTCTGCGCGATCCAGCCAAGGCCATCGATGTAGATACCGTCGCCACCCTGGTTATAGAACTGGGGGTTGATCCAGTCGTAGTAGCCTTCCAGATTGCGGATATAAGGGATGTAGGCGCCGTTCTGAGTCAGGTAAGGGAACTCGGGGGCCATAGTGATAAGGAAGTTTTTGCCTTGGGCACGGTAGTGATCTTTTACCATACGCAGTGCTGCCGGGATGACAGTTTGGTTGTCAGCTGCAGTTACCGCGGCTTGCTCCAGGTCGATATCCAGGCCGTCAAAGCCATAAACCTCAACCAGACGAATGATTTCGTCAGCGAACGCTTGCTCTTGGCCCTTGCGCAGCTCGATGTGGGCATCAGCACCACCCAGCGCCAGCAGTACGGCACGGCCCTGGCGGTTGAGCTCGGCGATCTGCTCAATGAACTGGCTCTCGGACATGCCGACGGCGGGATCAAGCTTGAAGGTCGGGATGGCGCTGCTCTGGCCCTCGTATACCTTCATGAAGGAGACATCGACCACGTTATATTGCGGGTTGATCTGGTCGAGCTTGACGCAAGGGGCGATGCCACCTTTATAACCTGCGCCATCACACCAGTTGTGCCAGTAACCGACCACCACACCTGATTGCGGGTTGACCATGGCCTGACCTGCGCTGGTTGCGTGAGCCATAGGCGCGCCTATGCCGAGCAGGCAGCTCAGCAGAGAGAGTTTGAACTTGTTCATCATTACTCCATACATTGCAAAAGGAGCCCATCTCGGGATGGACTATGGGGGCAGCCCCGCTGTCATAGGAAAACCCCTTAGACCGGTAGCTTTGCGTCGTGGCCTTTCGAATCCACGTTGCCTTTTTCACCCGACTTCTGTGTTGTACAGAGAATCAAGCGCCTCCTTTATGAGCCATATTCGGCTGGAGGGGCTGCAATTTAATCAGAGAATTATGGTGTCTGCCACACTTTGTAAAAATTTAATAATCCAATAATTCAACGCGCTTCTGATGCTATTTAGCGAAATGACGCCATGCTTGGCGCGATAGCCAGCCCGGGATTGGGGTGCCGGTATTGGGCTATTGCCCCACCCGGTGATGGCGTCGGGGATTCTGGCTTGATTATTACCTTGCTTGCCCACATGTTAGTAAGCCATACAGCGCTGCTAAAGCGGTCTGTTCAAGATCAAACAAGAGGTAACCGGGATGACTAACCCTTTGCTGACCATGGATTCGCTGCCCCCTTTCAGCCAGATCCACCCCGATCAGGTGCAACCCGCCGTGATCCAGGCCATTGCCGATTGCAAACAGAAGATCGCCGATGTGCTGGCAGCGTCGACGCCCCATACTTGGGACAGCCTGATCGCCCCGCTGGAAGAGGTTAATGACCGCCTAGCCCGGATCTGGTCACCGGTCAGCCACCTTAATTCAGTGCAAAACAGTGATGCCTTGCGGGTGGCTCACGATGCCTGTCTGCCGCTGCTCTCTGAATTCCAGACCTATGTCGGTCAGCATGAAGGGCTGTATCAGGCTTATTTGGCCCTTTCTGAGAGTGATGACTTCGCGTTGCTCAGTGGCGGCCAGCGTAAAGAGATCAGCAATACGTTGCGTGATTTTCGGCTGTCTGGGATCGGTCTGCCGGCCGAGGCGCAGCAGCGTTACGGTGAAATCCAGGCGCGCCTCTCTGAGCTGGCCTCCCGCTTCAGCAACAATGTGCTGGATGCGACTCAGGGCTGGCACAAGCTGGTGGCCGATGAAGCCGAACTGGCCGGTCTGCCAGAGAGCGCGCTGGCGGCCGCCCGTCAGATGGCGGAGCTCAAGGGCCAAGAGGGCTGGCTGTTTACCCTGGATATTCCCTCTTACCTGCCGGTGATGATGTACGCGGATAACCGCGAACTGCGTGCGCAGGTATACCAAGCGTTCACTACCCGCGCTTCGGATCAGGGCCCGAACGCCGGCCGGTGGGACAACTCCGCCATCATGACCGAGTTGCTCACCCTGCGCCGCGAGTTGGCTCAGTTGCTCGGTTTTGCCAATTATGCCGAGCTCTCTCTGGCCACAAAAATGGCAGAGAAGACCGAACAGGTGGTGAGCTTTCTCACCGATCTGGCCAGCCGTTCCTTACCGCAAGGCAAGGCTGAGCTGGAGGAGATCCGCCTCTTTGCCGCCGAACAGCATGGTCAGAGTGAACTGGCTGCCTGGGATCTCACTTATTACGCCGAAAAGCTCAAGCAGCACAAGTTTGCGGTTTCTGATGAGCAGCTGCGCCCTTACTTCCCTGCCGGCAAGGTAGTGAAGGGGTTGTTTGAGGTGGTGAAGCGGGTATTTGGCATGAAGGTGCGCGAGCGCCTTGGCATCGACACCTGGCACCCTGATGTGCGCTTTTACGATATCTTCGATGCCGAGGACCGGCTGCGCGGCAGCTTCTACCTCGATCTTTATGCTCGTGAGCATAAGCGGGGTGGCGCCTGGATGGATGTTTGTCTGGGTCGTCGTTACCGGCAGGATGGTTCGCTGCAAGATCCGGTGGCTTACCTGACCTGTAACTTCAATGGCCCGGTGGATGGCAAACCGGCCCTGTTCACTCACAACGAAGTGGTCACCCTGTTCCATGAGTTTGGCCATGGCATTCACCACATGCTGACCCGCATCGACGTGGCCGGTGTGGCCGGTATCAACGGAGTGGCCTGGGATGCGGTGGAGCTGCCGAGTCAGTTCCTTGAGAACTGGTGCTGGGAGTCCGAGGCACTGGCCTTTATCTCCGGTCATCATGAAACCGGTGAGCCGTTGCCTGCCGATCTGCTGGAGAAGATGCTGACGGCCCGCAATTTCCAGGCTGCGATGCAGATGCTGCGCCAGCTGGAATTTTCGCTGTTCGACTTCCGATTGCATCAAGTGTTTGATCCAGCTAACCAGGATCAGATAGCCCATGTGTTGGCTGAGGTGCGCAGCCAGGTGGCGGTGATGACACCACCGGCGTTCAACCGTTTCCAGCACAGCTTTTCCCATATTTTCGCGGGTGGTTATGCGGCGGGTTACTACAGCTACAAGTGGGCGGAAGTGCTCTCTGCCGATGCCTTCTCCCGCTTTGAAGAGGAGGGGATCTTCAACCCGGCGACCGGTCAATCCTTCCTGAAGAATATTCTGGAGAAGGGTGGCTCTAAGGAGCCGATGGAGCTGTTTCGTGCCTTCCGTGGCCGTGAGCCCAAGGTGGATGCCCTGCTGCGTCATAGCGGGATTGCTGCATAATATCCGCTGGTCGAGACCGTTTTGCGGGGCTGATCGGCGTATAATTGTGGCATGGTGAGCTCAAGGTGTGATGTTCACCACAAAAAGGGACCCTTGGTCCCTTTTTTTGAGGATTTTTAATATCTTGCTGTTAGCATAATTGCACTACTTGCAGCTCTTCAGTAGAGTCGTGCACTAATGCATCACGTTAGAGAAAGCCACTTGCCATGAGGCGAGCACTCGATTCCATTTATCAGATTATCTCCGGTTTGGCTCATTCGAGCGGCCAGGAGTATTTTGATACCTTTGTCAGTGAAGTCGCTAGCGCGACGATGGCGGACGTGGCCTTGATCGCCAGCGTGACACCAAACTCTCCCCACCTGACCGCGCAAGCTGCCTACCCCCCCTCCCTTCAAGCCGACCTGCTGACCCTGCCATTGACCAAGACCCCTGATGCTATTACCTGGCAGGAGGGTGAGGCCTGCTTTGGTGATAATTTGTTGAGATGCTTCCCTGATGCTTTGCTCGCTCATGAGTGGCAAGCGCAGGCCTATGCCGGGATTAGCCTCAAGAATGCGGACGGTGAAACCATCGGGATCTGCTGCTTGCTCTATCGCCAGCCTCAGACAAATATCGACAGGGTGATGGGGTTGCTCAGGTTGCTGGGGCCGCTGGCCGGTCGTGAGCTGGCGTTACTGTTGCAGCAACAGCAACAGCTGCAACGAGAGACCCCCTTCTCTGATGCGAAAGATGCCCTGCAGAGCATGCTGTTTCAGGCCCCGATGGGGATTGGCAAGCTGGATCTCGATGGCCGGATCCTTTGGCTTAATCCGGCTATCGAGCAGATGCTGGGTTACTCCCTCGATGAGTTGCGTTATCGCTCGGTCGCTGACATCAATCACCCCGAGGATTGGCAACGCAGTCTAGAGTGCTACCAGCAGCTTCATCGTGGCGAGCGCAGTAGTTTTATTATGGAGAAGCGCTACCTGTGCAAAGGGGGGGAGTTCGTGTGGGGGCGGCTAACCGCTACCCTGATCCGTGACGAGCAGCAGCAGCCGGATTACCTGATGGTGCTGCTGGAGAACATAGAGCCTCTCAAGCGACACGCGGATCAGCTCAAGCTCTCCCACCGGGTGTATGACCACCTCTCCGAAGCGATAGTGGTGTGCGATGCACACAGTCGGATCGTCTCGGTCAACCCGGCATTTGAGCAGATCACGGGCTACAGCAGGGAAGAGGTGTGTGGCCAACGCCCCAGCATCCTCAAGTCGGGGCTGCATGACCAGACCTTTTATGCTGACATGTACCATGCGCTGGAGCAGACAGGGGTGTGGCGTGGCGAGGTGTGGAACAAGCGCAAGAATGGCAAGCTCTACCCGCAACAGCTCATGATCAGCACCCTGCGCGAAGCCGGCCATATCCAGCAATATATCGCTATTTTCAGTGATCTTTCCCGGACCAAACAGGCTGAGCAGAAGATCGCAGCCCAGGCCAACTACGACAGTCTCACCAGCTTGCCCAACCGCTGGCTGTTTGGCCGCTGCCTCACCCGCTTCTGTGAGCGGGGCGAGCGCTTCGCGCTGATGGTGCTCGACCTCAATAACTTTAAAGCGGTCAATAACAGCATGGATCATCATGCTGGTGATGCCCTGCTGCGGGAGGTATCGGATCGACTGGTGAGCCGGGTGCGTACCGACGATCTGGTGGCCCGCATTGGCGGCGACGAGTTTGCTTTTCTGGTGCCCGGCATTGCTACCCGCCGTCAGGCCGAGGTGTTTGCCAAGCAGGTGATCGGCAGCTTCGCCCGTCCTTTTATGCTGGCGAATCAGCATCTCTACGTCACGGCGACCATTGGTATGACCGTCTGTCCGGTGGATGGTGGTGAAAGCGATGAGCTGTTGCGCAATGCCGAGCAAGCGCTGTTTGCCGCCAAGCGGCAGGGGCGACCGCTCGGTACTTACTGCTCATCCATGCGGGAAGAGGTGCGGCAGCGCCATCAGATGCAACAGGATCTGGCAGAGGCGATCAAGCAGGATCAGCTGACCATGGCCTATCAGCCCATCTGGGATAACCGCAGTGGTGAAGTGGCCAAGCTGGAGGCGCTGGTGCGCTGGTATCACCCCAGTTGGGGTCAGGTCCCTCCAAGCGAATTTATTCCGCTGGCGGAAGAGTCCGGGCTGATCCAAGGGTTGGGGGCGCTGGTGCTCTGGCATTCATGTCGCGATTTGGCGCGCTTGCAGCAATCGGGTTTTCCGCAGCTGCAGATGTCGATCAACCGCTCCACCATGGAGTTCAAGACCATTGATCCCGAGGCTAGCGAGTGGCTCAAGGTGATCCAGCACTACGGGCTTAATCCTGCCGACATCGTCATCGAAATCACCGAATCTTTATTGATGGAGAGTCGTGAGCAGCATAGAGTGCGGATCGATGCCTTGCGCTCGGCCGGCTGCCAGTTGGCCATCGACGATTTTGGTACCGGCTATTCGGCCCTCAATTATTTGCGCACCTTCCCGGTGGATTTGGTCAAGATTGACGGGTCTTTTGTGCGCCACATCCCCTTTAACGAGCAAGACAGGTTGCTGCTCGATGGCATCATCAACCTAGTCCATAGCCTCGGTATGGAGGTGGTGATCGAAGGGGTTGAAACTCGTGAGCAGTTTAATTACCTCTGTCATAAAGGGTGTGCGTTCACCCAAGGCTATCTGCTCAGTCGCCCGCTGGCCTTCGACGACCTGATCGATTACCTTGCCCTTAACCAGCAAGGGATGAGCCTCACGGTCGTGAGCTGATCCTGCGCTTCTGCTATCATGGCCGCTTCTGTTCGAGCCATGAGTCTGCCCCCTATGCCCCATATTCAGGTTATCAGTGAAGTGCCCGCCCGCGATGGCGAGCTCGATGCCTTGCGTTTGCGCCTTGCCGAGGTGGAGTTTGTGGCCCCTTTTGCACTGGTACTGACGGATCTCAGGCTGGAGTTGCGTAAGCTGGATGAACCCAAGCTTGGCGCTGTTTACGTGGACTTCGTGGAAGGCGCAGTGGCGCATCGACGTAAGTTTGGTGGCGGTCGCGGGCAATCCATTGCCAAGGCGGTAGGGCTCAAGGCCGGTGCTACCCCGACCGTGGTGGATGCCACTGCCGGGCTGGGGCGCGATGCCTTCGTGCTCGCCTCTCTCGGTTGCAAGGTAACCCTGATCGAACGCAGCCCGGTGGTGGCTGCCCTGTTGCAGGATGGGTTGGCACGAGCGGCGCAGGATCCCGAGATTGGTTCCTGGGTTAGCGAGCGGATGCAGCTGCTGCAAGGGGCGGCGGTCGATAATCTGCTGGCCCTGCCAGCACGCCCTGACGTCATCTACCTTGATCCCATGTTCCCCCACAAGCAAAAGTCGGCTCTGGTGAAAAAAGAGATGCGGGTGTTCCAGTCGCTGGTGGGGCCGGATCTCGATGCGGATGCCCTGCTGCCAGCGGCGCTCAAGATGGCGAACAAGCGGGTGGTGGTCAAGCGCCCGGCCTATGCGGGCTGGCTTAATGAACATAAACCCAGTATGGCCATCGAGACCAAGGGCCACCGGTTTGATGTCTATGTGATGGCCGCGTTGGCGACGGGTTAACCGTCGGGTTGAATGGCGGATGCAAAAACAGGGTCAACCTAGGGGTTGGCCCTGTTTTTTTAATTTATTCAGATGGTTGGGGCGAAGCGAATTAGCTTCTCCTCCCCTTGCCAACTCAGGCGCAGAGTCGCCAGCTCCCCTAAACTGAGCTGTTCACCGCTGTGTAGCTGCAGATATTCGACCCCTGCACAGGCCTCGATGGTGCGGATCTTGTCGTGCCACTGGCGACCATCGCGGCTGGCGATAGTCACCGGCAGTTGCCAGCTGGCAGCAATTTCGAGCCAGTCGTAGAGATCGCAACTGATAGGGTGATAATCCGGCATGATCGACTCCTAAACAAGCAAATCTCTGGTTCAGGCTTCCAGCAGGCAGGTTGGCCAGCCCATCTTTTGCTGGCGTTCCACTTCCACGCGCAGCTCACTGGCACGCAAATAGTGTTCGTTCATCCACCCCTTAGGCAGGGTCAGGGTCAGTGACTCCTCTTCTGCCTGTAAGGTAAAGCTGGGCACTGTGCCCTGGGTGCGGCGCATGCAGAGAATGAGCGAGATGCGCAGGATGCGGGCCAGCCGGATCGCTTGGCGAACGGTGACTGCACCCTGTTTTTCCAGGGTGTCCAGCTTGAATTCGTCCCGCTGGTTGAACAGCAGGGCTGACAACAGCTTCTTTTGTGCCGGGGTAAAGCCCGGCATGTCGATGTTGTCGATGATATAGGCGGCGTGTTGTGGCGCTTTTTTATATTCGATACACAGGCCGATTTCGTGCAGCATGGCCGCATAACGCAAGATCGGACGACCGTAGCGCTTGGAGAGGCGCCAGGCCGGTTGCAGTTGGTTGAATGCTTCCACGGCGGTGTCGCGCACCCGTTCGGCGTGTTCTTTATCCAACTGATAGCGACTGATCAGGCTGTCGGCGGTGCGATCCCGGGCATCACAGTCGTGATTGTTGCCAAGCAGGCCGTAAATCAGACCTTCACGCAGGGCGCCGCCCGCCAGGGTCATGCTCTCGATGTCGAGGGTTTCGAAAATGGCGATCAAGATAGCAAGGCCGGAGGGAAACACCGTCAGCCGTTCGGCGGCCAGCCCTTCCAGCTGCAGCCGATCCAGCTTGCCACAGGCGATGGCCTGAACCATCAGCTCCCGCAGTTTTGGCAAGGTAACCCGCTCGCTCTTCCCTTGCGCTAGCATGATCTCCTGCAGCGCCTGAACCGTGCCAGAGGCGCCGACGCAAGTGCGCCAGCCGAGGGCGCGGTAATCTTGCGCCACCTTCTCCAGCACTGCTTTGGCTGCGCTGATGGCCTGCTTGAAGCGTGCCTCACTGAGCTCACCATCACCGAAGTGGTTGTTGAGCCAGGTGACACAGCCCATATGCAGGCTATTAAGCAGTTTCGCTTCGCTATGCTCGCCAATCACCAGCTCGGTGCTGGCGCCACCGATGTCGATCACCAGTCGATTGCCTTCACCGGCAGAGGTCCAGGAGACCCCCTCATAGATGGTTTTGGCCTCTTCCTCGCCCGAGATGATCTCGATACTGTGGTTGAGAACCCGTTCCGCTTCGCGCAGAAACTCATCGACGTTGGTGGCCAAGCGTAACGTCGCGGTGCCCACCACCCGGATGTTGTCGGCCGGAATGTCCTGCAACTGCTCGGAGAACAGGCGCAGACAGTCCCAGCCCCGCTCCATGGCGACGCGGCTGAGGCGAAATTGCGGATCGAGTCCGGCGGCGAGGCGAACCTTGCGCTTGACCTTGGTGACGGTACGCAGGGCACCAGCGACCTCGCGCACCACCAGCATGTGAAAGCTGTTGGAGCCGAGGTCGATGGCGGCATAGAGCGGCGAGTTGTGCAACTGGGCCTGTCCTTTAGCTCTGGCGCGGCGGACGACGACGGTTATTGTTACCACCACCCTGACGATCTCGCGTATTGCGATTGGCCGGTTGGCGGTTACGGACCACGCGCTTGGGCGCAGTTACATCATCCAGCAAGGCTTCGCGATCGTATTTGCTGACCGGGATAGGGTGGTTGATGTACTCCTCGATGGCCGGCAGGTTGAAGGCGTAATCTTCACAGGCCAGGCTGATGGAGTGACCACTTTTGCCCGCGCGACCGGTACGCCCGATACGGTGGACATAATCTTCAGCATCATCGGGCAGGTCGTAGTTAAAGACATGGGTCACGTCAGGGATGTGCAGACCGCGGGCAGCTACGTCGGTAGCGACCAGGATGTCCAGCGTCCCTTTGGTGAAATCTTCCAGGATCTTCATCCGCTTTTTCTGCGGCACGTCGCCGGTCAGCAGACCTGCGCGATGGCCATCATTCTCCAGCCACGCCTGCACGTCTTCGCAGATGTGTTTGGTGTTGGCGAACACGATGGCTTTTTCCGGCCACTCTTCTTCCATCAGCGACAGCAGCAGGAGCATTTTGTCTTCGTTGGAAGGGTAGAACAGCTCTTCTTTGATCCGCACGCCGGTCATCTGTTCTGGCTCTATCTGAACATGTTCCGGGTGGTTCATGTGTTCATAGGCCAGCTCCTGCACACGCAGGGAGAGGGTGGCGGAGAACAACATGCTCAGTCGCTCGGTCGGAGCCGGCATGCGACGGAACAGGAAGCGAATGTCTTTGATAAAGCCCAGATCAAACATGCGATCCGCTTCATCCAGCACCACAACCTGAATGTTGCTCAGATCGATGACCTGAGATTTGAAGTAGTCGATGATGCGGCCCGTGGTGCCGATCAGAATGTCGACCCCTTGTGCCAGTACGGCCAGCTGTTTGTCGTAACCCTCACCACCGTAGGCGAGGCCCAGCTTGAGGCCAGTAGAGGCAGCCATGCTGGCGGCATCATTATAGATTTGTACTGCCAGTTCCCGGGTGGGTGCCATGATGATGGCTCTGGGTTGATTAACCAGGCGGGGAGTGGACAGTGGGTGGGTCAGCAAATAGTTAAAGGTGGCGGCCAGGAAGGCAATGGTCTTGCCGGTCCCTGTCTGAGCCTGACCCGCAAGGTCATGACCTTCTACCAGCAGTGGCAGAGACAGTGCCTGGATGGGGGTGCAATAGTGAAATCCCTTTGATTCCAGACCAGCCAGAACTTCGGGTTCGAGGCCCATTTGGGCGAATTTTTCGGTCGTTAGGTGTGTTTTGCTCATAGCGGTAGGTTATCAGGTTAGGCTTGCATTAATAAACAGGATCATTTCAAATAGGGCAACTATTGCCTTTGTTGATCGATCAATAAGGCCTTAATTACTGACTGGAGTTGCAGATGAGTGACAAGATTGTTCAGCTGAGCGATGCCAGCTTCGAGGCAGATGTAATCAAAGCCGATGGCGCCGTTCTGGTCGACTTTTGGGCCGAATGGTGTGGTCCGTGCAAAATGATCGCCCCGATCCTGGAAGAAGTTGCCCAAGAGTACGAAGGTCGCGTGACCGTGGCCAAACTGAACATCGACCATAACGCTGATACTCCGCCAAAGTACGGCATTCGCGGTATTCCGACCCTTTTGCTGTTCAAGAATGGCGAACTGGCAGCGACCAAGGTCGGTGCACTGTCCAAGACTCAACTGAAAGAGTTTTTGGACGGCAACCTGTAAGAACCAAACGAGGAGCGCATTGCAATAATGCGCTCCTTCTGTTTTATCACCTAGACGCTCATCCCGATTGGTGCTAATTTATTGCTCGTTTGCTAACCTTTTTGTCAGGCTCTATTTTGTATCAGCTGCTTGGCAAGTCTAATCTGATCAGCACCAATCCAGCAGACTGTCTCCTCCTATTTCAATCCTTGCTTACAGACTTTCACCACTATGAATCTGACTGAATTAAAGAACACTCCTGTGTCCGAGCTGGTCAAGCTTGGCGAATCCATGGGGTTGGAAAATCTGGCTCGGGCGCACAAGAAAGACATTATTTT